>CAZFWD010000016.1:0-6632 GCA_964522535.1 uncultured Desulfonema sp. | reverse complement strand
CCTGCTCGGCGGCCTGGTGGGCGAGATGTTTAAAGACCCGGATGGGGTGGACATGCGGCTGGACCGCTGCCTCCTGTGCGGTTCATGCGAGGCCGAGTGCCCCAGCGGGGTGCCCATTCTTGAGGTTTTTTTAAACGCCCGCGCCATCCTTTCCGGCTACCGGGGGCTTTCCCCGGTGGAAAGGCTGATACTAAGAGGCCTGCTGCCCAACCCCGGCGTCTTTGACCGGTTGCTGGAATGGGGCGCCGGATGGCAGGGCCTGTTTTTAAAGCCGTCAAAGCCCAGAACAGACCTGTCCTGCGCCCGGCTGCTTTTCCCCCTGCCGTCAAACCGCTACCTGGTTCCCCTGGCCCCTGTTCCGTTTCATAAAATGGATATTCCCGGCCTGATTCCAGGAGAAAAGAAGATACGGGTGGCGTTTTTTGTCGGCTGTCTTCTGGATAAACTATTCCCCGAGGTGGCGGCAAACATCGTGGCGGTTCTGGGCCGTCACGGGGTCAGCGTTCTGATCCCCCCCCTCCAGGGATGCTGCGGCATCCCGGCCCTGGCGAGCGGAGACAAGACCACCTTCAACCGGCTGGTGGAGCATCATCTGGAGGGTTTCCATCCCGAAGGCTATGATTACCTGGTGACCGGCTGCGCCACCTGCACGGCGGTCATCAAGAAGCTCTGGCCGGCCCTGGCGGAGACGGATTCCGATGAAAAAAAGGACCTTATTCGGCGGATGGCGGATAAGACATACGATATCAGCGCGTTTCTGGTCCAGGTGGCGGGCCTTCATACCGGCGTGGATTCAGGAAAAGGCTCTCCCAAAACCATTGTCACCTACCATGATCCCTGTCACCTTCGAAAAACCCTGAAGGTCTACACCGAGCCCCGCCGAGTGATCGCGGCCGATCCGAACATCCTGTTTAAGGAGATGCAAACCCCCTCGTCCTGCTGCGGCATGGGCGGCAGCTTCAGCCTGAAGCATGATGACCTGTCGGCTGAGATCGGCGCGCGAAAGGCGTCCGACATCATGGCCACGGGCGCATCCGTAGTGGCCACCGGATGCCCGGCCTGCATGATCCAGCTTATGGACATGCTGGCCCGGGCGGGCAGCCCTGTGGTGGTAAAGCACGTGATCGATCTTTATGCCGAAGCGGACCTGCCGGCGTCGGCCGGCCGGAATCGGACGCCTTGAAATCAGTTTTTGACTTTTTAGGGGGTCTGTTTTATAAAATAAACAGTGTTCAGCGTTGCGGATAACGGATGGTATGATTTCAGGTTCGGGGAGGATCAACATGGAAGGTAAACGTCCGGTGTATTATCAGGATGTGGAGCAGTGCGTTGATGATGTGATCAAAAAGGTGGGGAAGCGGATCGTGCTCGGCCTTCCCCTGGGCCTGGGAAAGCCCAACCAGTTTACCAATGCCCTTTACCAGAGGGCCAAGGCCGACCCCTCCATCCAGCTTATTCTCTGCACCGCCCTTTCCCTGGAAAAACCCAAAGGGGCGAGCGACCTGGAAAAGAAATTTCTGGGCCCCTTTGTGGAGCGGCTGTTTAACGGGTATGTGGAACTCGACTACATGCTGGACCTGCGGGCCGGAAAGCTCCCCGAAAATGTCGAGTTAAGGGAGTTCTACGCCAAGGCCGGGTCCTACCTCCATGTGGACCATACCCAGCAGAACTACATCAGCTCCAATTATACCCATGCCTGCCGGGACAGCCTCGACAGCGGGGTGAACGTCATCGCCCAGATGGTATGCAAAAGGGAGATCGACGGCGGGCTTTGCTACAGCATGAGCTGCAACCCCGAGGTGTCTTTGGACATCGCCCCGGCCATGCGGGAGCTTGAGAAGCAGGGGAAAAAGATCGCGATCATCGCCCAGGTCAACCAGAACCTTCCCTTCATGTACGGGGACGCGGTGGTGAGGCCTGATACCTTTGATTACGTGATTGATACGCCGGACTGCTACACCCGGCTGTTCGGCGCCCCCAAGATGTCCATCACCACCCCGGACTATATGATCGGGCTTCATGCCAGCACCCTGATCAAGGACGGGGGCACCCTGCAAATCGGCATCGGTTCCCTGGGGGACGCCCTGTGCTACGGGCTTTGCATGCGGCAGCAGCACAACGCCGAATACAAAAGGTTTCTCGGTGATACCGGGATCCTGGACAAGTTCGGCCTGGTGATTGAGCGGGTCGGCGGGGTGGACGCCTTTGATGAGGGGATCGTGGGCTCCACCGAGATGCTGGTCGACGGCTACCTGCACCTGATCAAAAGCGGAGTGGTGAAGCGCAAGACTTACAACAACGTTCATATTCAGCGGCTGATCAACGAGAAAAAGATCACGGACGCGGTGACTCCGGATACCCTCTCGCATCTGATCGCGGCGGGGGCCGTCAACCCGGTGCTGACGGAAAAGGATTTTAGATTTTTAACCGAATACGGGGTGTTCCGTGAAGGGCTGAAATTTGAAAACGGCCGGATTCACACCGGCGATGGGGAGATCCCGGCGGATTTGACAAAACCCAAGAACAGGGATCGGGTGATCGCCGCTTGCCTGGGCACGGTCTTAAAGAATGAGGTGTTGATCCACGGCGGTTTTTTCCTGGGCCCTGAAGGGTTTTATCAGGCGCTCAACGACATGAGCGAGGCGGAGCGCAAGCAAATCTTCATGACCAGCGTGCTGAACGTGAACCAGCTTTACGGCAACAACCCGTATTACAGCGAGGCGCTCAAGGTGCTTCAGCGAGGGCACGGCCGGTTCGTGAACGCCTGCCTGATGGTGACCCTCTCGGGCGCCGTGGTGTCCGACGGGCTTGAAAACGGCCAGGTGGTGAGCGGCGTAGGCGGCCAGTACAACTTCGTCTCCCAGGCGCACGCCCTGCCGGACGGCCGCTCCATCCTCATGTGCAAGGGGGTGCGGGGAGCCGGCAAGCAATCCGCCTCCAACATCGTGTTTAATTACGGTCATATCACGGTTCCCCGGCATTTGCGGGATTTTGTGATCACGGAGTACGGGATCGCCGACCTGCGGGGCAAAATGGACAAGGAGGTCATCGCACAGCTTCTCAATATCACGGATTCCCGGTTTCAGGATGAGCTCCTGGAGAAGGCCAAAAAGGCCAGAAAGATCCCCAAGGATTACAAAATCCCGGATCGGTTCCGAAACAACTACCCCCAGCGGCTTGAGGAGGAGCTGGCGCCGTATAAAAAGCAGGGGTTTTTTGAACCCTTTCCCTTCGGCACGGATTTCACACCCGAGGAACTGGTGATCGGAAAAGCCTTGAAATGGCTGAAGGGACAGATGACCGAGGGCATGAGCAAGGTCAAGGGCCTGGGAAAGGCGATGACGATCCGGACGGTGCCCGAAGCGGCAAAACCTTACCTTAAACGGATGCAGCTTGAAGATCCGGAGTCGGCCAAGGAAAAGATCATGCAGAAGCTGGTGATTTACGCCCTATCCGCCCAGGGGAGCATATAAGTCATTCTAGGCGTTTTTAAGGACCGTCGCAACCCATCCATAGCATAAGGAGTCGTCATGGTCGAAAAATTTAACCTCGAAACCTTCGGGCAGAAGCATTTCAGGCAAATCCACCGCAACCTGCCCACCTCCGTTTTGTATGAGAAGATCGTCACCGGCCGTGAAGGGCAGCTCGCCCATCTGGGGCCGGTGGTGGTTCGGACCGGGCATTACGCGGAGCTGCCGCCGGATGACCGGTTCATCGTTCGGGACCCCTACAGCGAGGAAAAAATATCCTGGGGCGACGAAAAGAACGAGCTGTCGGAAAACCATTTCAACACCCTGTTTCGTCGCCTGCTTTCCTACTTAAACGATAAGGAGGTGTATGTCCAGGACTGCCTGGTGGGCGGGGTCCCCCAGCACCGGATTCGAATCCGGATTATCACGGAAACCGCCTGGCACAGCCTGTTCGCGCGCAACATGTTTTATCAGATTCAGGATTTAAAGGCGATTGAAGGGTTTGCGCCCGAGTTTACGATCCTGCACGTTCCGGGTTTCAAGGCCGTGCCGGAGATGGACGGCACCTTTTCGTCCTCCTTTGTCATCGCCAATTTAAGCCGGCGGCTGGTGCTGATCGGCGGTTCCAGTTACGCCGGGGAGCTTCGGCAGGCGGTGTTCACGGTCACCGACTACCTGATGCCGGAGGCGGTGTTCTGCATGCGCTGCGCCGCAAACGTCGGCAAGGACGGGGATGTGGCGATTTTCCTGGGCCGGGAGGAGACCGGCAAGACCACCCTGGCCACGGATCCCGAGCGGCGGCTGATCGGGGATCATGCCCATGGATGGTGCGAGGAGGGGCTGTTTAACCTGGAATGGGGCTGTTACGCCAAGCTTTTCAATATTTCCCCAAAGGATCAGCCTTATATTTATGAGAGCACGCGCCGTTTCGGCACCATCCTGGAAAACGTCACCATCGATATGGATACCCGGCGGGTCGATCTATCCGATGGAAGTCTCACGGAAAACATTCGCGGGATTTACCCGATCTCCCATATTCCGTTTGCCATTCGTGAAGGGATGTTCGGCCATCCCAAAAACCTGTTTCTGTTGACCTGCGACGCCTTCGGGGTGCTGCCGCCCATTGCCCGGCTGACCCCGGAGCAGGCGCTTTACGCGTTTTTGTCCGCCTATACCTCCAAGCTGTCCCAGACCGAATCCGGTGAGTATGAACCCCAGGTGATGTTCAGCGTGGTTTTCGGGGACACCCTGCTGTCGCACTCCGCCCATGTCTATGGAAAGCGGTTGATGGAAAATATCATCAAATACAAGGTCAACTGCTGGCTGGTGAACACCGGCTGGAGCGGCGAAGCCTGCCCCAAGGGGGAGCGGACAAAAATCGAATACACCCGGGCGCTGGTTCGGGTCGCGATTTCGGGGACGCTGTCCGAGGTGGCCTTTGAAACCGATCCGGTGTTTCAGTTTGAAATCCCCAAAACCTGCCCCAATGACGCGGTGCCGGCGAAAGTGTTAAACCCCCGGCTTTGCGCGGCCGACCCGGGGGAATACGAGATGCGGGCGGTCCGCCTGGTGTCCGAGTTCTTAAAAAATTTCGAGCAGTTTGAGGATATGGTGCCGGAGGATATGCGGTCGATGATGTCCCAGATCATCTCTGTGGATGATACCATGGACCTGGAAGATTTCGGGTTCATGATGTAAGGGCGCCCCTTCAGAATTTAAGGACGTCCGGCTCAAAATTCAGGGTGGCGAAATAGTCCGCCATCGTCTCCTCCCGCCGAATCAGGGCGACGGACCCGTCTTGTTGAAGCAGCAGCTCCTTGGGACGAAGCCTTCCGTTATAGTTGAACCCCATGGCATGCCCGTGCGCCCCGGTGTCCTGAATGATCAGGATATCGCCGGTTTCGATCTTCGGAAGCTTTCGCTGAATGGCGAACTTGTCGATGTTCTCGCACAGCGCCCCCACCACGTCGACCTTTTCGGCCGGGTGGTGTTTGGCGTCCTTTTCAAACACCTCGATATGATGATAGGCGCCGTACATTCCCGGCCGCATCAGCGCGCTCATGCAGGCGTCCACGCCGATATGGGTGCGGTAGATGTCCTTCCGGTTGATGGCGGTGGTCACCAGAACCCCGTGGGGACCGGTCATGTAGCGGCCGCTTTCCATGTACAGCCGGGGAGCGTAGCCGTGTTTTTTCGAAAACGCGTCAAACAGCTCGAGGATTTCCGCTCCCATCCGCGTAATGTCCAGGGGAGCGTCCTTCGGCAGATAGGGGATGCCGAGCCCGCCGCCGATGTTTACAAACGCAAACCGGATGGGGAGCGCCTCGGATATCCATTCGGCGATATCTAAAAGCATTCGTGCGGTTTCCACCATGTAGGCGTAATCCCGTTCATTGGAGACCAGCATGGTATGCAGCCCGAACCGGGTGGATCCCAGCGCGATCATTTTCCGGTACGCGTCGATGATCTGATCATGGCTGACCCCGTATTTGGCCTCCACCGGGCTTCCGATGATGGCGTTTCCGGTGCGGCGGGGGCCGGGGTTGTAGCGAAAGGAAATCTGTTCCGGTACGGCCGGAAGCCGGTCAATCAGGGTGATATCGTCTAAGTTGAGGATGCACCCGCCGTTTTCCATGGCGGCCGTAAACTCCTCTGGCGTGGTGTTGTTGGAGGTAAACAGGATTTTCTCCCCGCTTGCGCCCGCCTGCCAGCTGAGGATCAGTTCCGGAACCGAGCTGCAGTCGAAGCCGAATCCAAGCCCGCGCATGATTTTAAGAATGCGAGGGTTGGGAAGCGCCTTGACCGCGAAGTATTCCCTGAAACCCTCGATGGTTGAAAATGTCTGCGTAAGCGCCCGCCCGGTCTCCTGTATGCCGGTTTCATCATAGATGTGAAACGGGGTGCCGAAATGGCCGACGATGTCTTTCAGAATCGGATGAAGCCGCTTTTTGAACCCATTCGACATCGGCATGGCTGATTCTCCCTGTTTGTAAAGGGTTTATAAGGGTTTCTCGAAAGCCTCAATCGCGATCAGAGTCGACTTTCAAGGAACTTATATTTTTCCAGTTTAAAAAATGAACAAATTAACCACAGAGAGCACAAAGGACACAGAGAAATAATATTTTTTTCTCTATGCGCTCTGTGGTAAAAAATTTTTAAAAA
>CAZFWD010000015.1:0-3502 GCA_964522535.1 uncultured Desulfonema sp. | reverse complement strand
CGGACAGCTCACCCACTCCCGGTAGGCTTCCATGATCCAGGCCGGATCATCGTAAATCTGACCGTGGCTGGGCGCGATCATGTCAATTTTATAGCTCTTCAGCTTTTCGATGTTTTTTTCGATCACGCTGCGAAAGGGCATCATGATCTCGGCAAAATACCGCTTGGCCGCCTCGTGCACCCGGCCCTGATCCGTAACGAACAGTTCGCTGGTGGCGATGTGGGACCCGTAAAAATCGCAACTAAAAAGAATGCGCTCTTCCTCCAGCCAGGTCACCATGGTTTCCGGCCAGTGGACCCAGGGGGTATGAATAAATTTAAGGGTTTTATCGCCCAAAGACAGGACCTGGCCGTCCTCCACAATGACAAAGCTGCTTTCGGAAAGTTTTAAAAGATCAGTAAGCATTTTGGCGGCCTTGGCGGTGACGACTACCTTTGCCTGGGGAAACCGCTCAAGAACCTGGGGAATGGTTCCGGAATGGTCCTGTTCGGCATGATGAGAGACGATATAGTCGATTTCAGACACGTCATTAAGCTGCTTCATCAGTGTTTCCGCCATGGGCGGATCCACGGTGTCCAGCAGGGCGGTCTTTTCGCTGCCTTCAATCAAATAGGCGTTATAAGAGGTGCCGTCGGGCAGCGGAATCAGAGAATCAAACAGCCGCCGGCCCCAGTCCACAGCGCCCAGCCAGTAAATTTTTTCTTTTATTTTTCGTTTTTCCATGTTCAGGCCTCCTTCACATAAATGATTAAAGGTATTTATCCTTGAGTAGGCTTGCCATTTGATTTACCGCGGCAAACGCCCGCTCCACGGTGCGTTCCTTGTCCGGGTTGATCAGGCAGCAGGTGGCCGGAGACAGCATGCTGCGGGCGATCATCTGTTTTTTGTCAATGCCCTTGGACCACAAAAACCCCCAGGCGGTTTCAAGACGCTGAATCAGGGAAGGCAGTTCTTCCTGAGAAAACGCCTCAAACCCCGTGGGTACAATGCCCCAGATCAGCACCCCGCCCCGGTCGAGGAACCTTTTAATGGATTTGACATAGGAGGCAAAAATTTCCCCGTTGGTGTAAACGTCAAGGGAGAGCACATCCAGATCCAGGTTGAGCAGAAAATCCCAGTCCGGGTTGCCGCACAGATGAACCCCCCGAGGACGGTCCACCTGGGCAAAAAACTGATCCATGTCGCCCTTGGCCTTTATATCATCATAGCCCGACATGGCCGAAAACAGAAACTGCAACCCGGGTTCGTCCACAAACATGAAGGCGTTGGCATTTCGCGTTTTCAGCCGACCCAGCTGTGCGTTCACCCGCCGGGCCATAAAATCAAGCAAAAAGGGGCGGACCGTATCATCAAACAGGATGGGGCGCTCGTCCTCGTCCAGGACGTTAAACCCGAAGCTGACAGGACCCTCGAGCTGTCCCCGAATGGCCGGCCGGTCCGCCAGGTCTGAGGCCAGAAACCGATGATACACCGCTGAATAGGTTTCGCTGACGTCAAAAAACCCCGGATCATCAAAATGCGTCATGGCCTCTTCAAGCTCGTTGACGAATTTATCCATGGAAAACCGAACGACTCGCTTTTCCATGTCCAGCACAATCCCGGGAAAATGCTCGGCGGCCTGAACGTACATGTCTTCATAATAGCTGTAATGGGGAAGCTGAGGCCAGAACGGCACGTCCAGGGACAGGGCCATCTCCAGAGCGCGATCCACATCGGTGTGGGGCATCACCGCCATGGCCGTGGTCAGCAGGTTTCCGGGTATTTTATTGTTCATGCCTTCCCTCAATCCGGTTCAGATTTGTATAAGCGCAAAAGCATTCCAGCCCGCGAGGAGAATTTTTTTATACCATACTGCAAAAAAAAAGACGCAACAGGATATCCTTCGATTCGACAAACCCGCTTGAATTCTCTCAAATAAAGATGATATCGTCAATTTTTTAAAAAAACCGAAAAAAATTGGAAAGTCATGAATCATCCGTTCAAATTGAAAGACGTATATAAAGGCGATACGACAGACCAGGACAAGCTTCAGCCGCCCGAAGCCACGGTCAGACAGATCAGGGAAAGGTTTAAACAGCTTGACCTGAAAATCCTTGAAGATACAGTTCGGATCGACAACGGACGGCTGGATATACCGGTTTATTTAAGCATCTGCGGCTCTGACGCCCAACAGCTCACCGGAAACTCCAGGCAAATGGGTAAAGGCGCAACCCCTCACCAGGCAGAGGCGAGCGCCGTCATGGAACTGGTGGAACGGTACAGTTTTTACAGCTTTGCTCAAGACCCTCAACATTTTATTACCGATACCTACCGAAACCTCAAGGAACAGGCAATCCCCTTTGAACTGATCGCCCGATCCGTTCACGAGGAGGAGGATTTCACCGCATCAAAAAAAATCATCGCCGATCTGCCCATGCGATGGACCCCCGGGTATAACCTGACCCGGGGATCGGACCTGCTGGTGCCGTTTGACTGGTTTTTCGCCATCAACGAGTTTAACGGCAGCTCCGCGGGCAACTGCGCCGAAGAGGCCCTCTGCCAGGGAATCTGCGAAGTAGTGGAGCGTCATGTATCCGCCATCATCTGCAGCGAAAACCCTGATATCGCCGGCATCCTGCCGAAGACCGCCACCGACCCCATGGTCGTGGACATGCTGAAAAAATACAGCAACAACGGCGTACGGCTATATGCTTCGGATTTTACGCTCGACATGGGGATTCCAAGCGTGGGGGTGCTGGCCTACGATCCCTCGACCTTTCCGGAAAAAAGCGAAATCGTCTGGACCGCCGGCACCGCCACCAGCCCTGAGAAGGCCTTCAGCCGGGCGCTTTCCGAGGCGGCCCAGCTTGCCGGAGACTTCAACAGTTCCGCAAGCTATGCGGCAAGCGGCCTGCCCAAGCTCAAACGCATCAGCGATGCCGGTCCGATTCTTCGCCCCAAAAAAAAAATACCCGTCTCAGCGCTTCCGAACATCTCAAATCCGAACCTCAAAACAGAGGTGGAGAACTGCGTTCAGACGCTGGCCAGCCGGCGAATGGAGGTGATCAGCGTCAGCATCACGCATCCGCGGCTGAACATCCCCGCCTTTTACACCATGATCCCCGGCGCGCGTTTTCGGCAGCGGGCCGCGGCAGGCGGCATCGGCTGGCTGGGATATGATTATCACCGGCTGCGCAGTCTTTCATTCGATACCACCGCCCAGCAGCAGGTGATCCTGACCCAGGAAGGGGAGATAAAAAACCAGCGGCACCAGCTGCAGAAATTTGCCGCAGTCATTGAAGATCTCAAAACCCGGGTGAATGACCTGGACAGACTGGAAGACCAGGTACGGCTCATAGCAGACATAAAAAAAGCGGGCAGCACCAAGGGATTCATCGGCATCGGCGGTATTCCGGAAGACAGCCTGGACCACGACCTTCCTTTGGATGAAAAACACAACAGCCTGCTGCGGGAAATGCACCAGCAGATTGACCAGACCGCCCTGACTGTCAAACAGCAGTTC
>CAZFWD010000014.1:0-17153 GCA_964522535.1 uncultured Desulfonema sp. | reverse complement strand
GCGCCAGAAGGTCATCAGCGAGGTTATGACCGGCGTCGAGCGCGTTCGCATCGACACGGAGCGCAACTTCCTCGATGTCTTGGACAAGGTCAACGAGATTACGGCCGAGACCGTAGACCCGACGCACGTCTTTACGCTGTCCCAGGTGTACGAAGGGCTTCTGCTCAAGATGGGCGAGAAGGGCAACGACGGCGGGCAGTTCTTCACCCCGCGTCAGGTTATCAAGGCCATGGTTCAGGCCATCGCGCCGACCGTAAACGAGACGGTCTATGACCCAGGCTGCGGCACCGGCGGATTCCTGGCGCAGAGTTTCGAGTTCATGCGCGACCGGCTGGGCGACCCAGCTACGGCCGAACAGTTGGAGACGCTGAAACAGCGTGCCTTTTGGGGCCGTGAGAAAGAGAACCTGATCTATCCCATCGCCTTGGCCAACCTGGTCCTGCACGGCATCGACAAACCGAATCTCTGGCACGGCAACACGCTGACCGGCATGGAGATTTACGGAGGGCTCTTTGCGGGCGCACCGGGCCAGTTTGATGTGATTCTGACCAATCCTCCCTTTGGCGGGAAGGAAGGCAAGGACGCACAGACCAATTTCGATTACAAGACCAGCGCGACCCAGGCCCTTTTTCTTCAGCACGTTATCCGTAGTCTGAAGGACGGCGGGCGTTGCGGAATCGTTCTCGATGAAGGTTTGCTGTTCCGCACGAACCAGGATGCTTTCGTCAAGACCAAGCAAAAACTCCTGAACGACTGCGATGTCTGGTGCATTGTCAGCCTGCCCGCCGGGGTATTCACCGCGGCGGGCGCTGGCGTGAAGACGAATCTGATCTTCTTCACAAAGGGCAAGCCGACGCGAACGATCTGGTACTACGATTTGACCGAAATCAAGGTCCGCAAGAAGACCCCGCTCACGCTCAAGCATTTCGAGGATTTCTTCCGCTCGCTGCCAGACCGATCTGATTCCAAGCTAAGCTGGACCGTGGACATGGACCAACGCAAGCGTTTGGCCGCCGAAGAGGCGCGCCCGTTCAAGGAAAAGGCCCGGAAGAAGGCCCGCGAGGCCGCGGAATGCGAAGACAAAGAGCAATCCAAGGCCCTCAATAAGGAATCAAAGGCCGCGGCAGCGAAGGCCAAGGAAATAGAAGATGCGGTCTACGACCTGAAGGCCGTCAACCCGCACAAAAAGCCCGTGGTAGATACCCGCACGCCCGAGGAGCTGCTTGACCTCATCGAGACCAAGGGCCTGGAGATTACCGAGGCGCTGGCGTTACTGAGGAAAGGCAATAAGTCCTGACAAGGGAGGAAAGCTTTATGGCAAAAGCAGAGGCAACGGTAGAAGAACTTGTGGGCATGATCGAGCGTGGGGAGTTGCGACTACCCGAAATGCAGCGCCGCTATGTCTGGCGATCAACAAGGGTACGTGACCTGCTTGATTCGCTTTATCGCGGTTATCCTTCCGGGGCAATTCTGCTTTGGGAGACCGACGAGACGGTGCCCTTGCAGGATATGGCCGTCACCCAGCAGCCCAACCCATATCAGAGTACACGGCTCCTGTTAGACGGGCAACAGAGGCTTACATCGCTTTTCGCGGTTGTCCGTGGTTCGCCGGTCAAGGTGCGTGGACGGCAAAAGCCCATCGAATTGCTCTTCAACCTGGAGCACCCGGACCAGTTGGCCGTGGTCACGGAAGTCAACGAGGACAACGACGATGGTGACGACCTGATTGAGAGTGAGCAGGACTCAACCGAAGACGAGCTCCAAGAACGCTTAAATAAGATGACGTTCGTGGTGACCACCAAAAAACTCGAACAGCTTCCCCAATGGGTGAAAGTCACGGATGTCTTCAAGACTGACAGCGACTCCGTTTTCTTGAAACGCGCAGGCGTGAATAACTTCGATGATCCGCGATATGAAAAGTACAGCCAGCGTTTAGCCCGTCTGCGAAGCATCCGCAAGTATACCTACCGCATGGATGTGCTCGAGCGAAAGCTATCATATGATGAAGTCACGGAAATTTTCGTCCGCGTTAATTCCCTGGGGGCTAAGCTTCGCAGTTCCGACCTAGCCTTGGCTCAAATCACGGCCAAATGGCGCAACTCACTGAAGGTATTTCAGGCCTTTCAGACCCGTTGCGCCAAGCTTGGATTTGATCTCGACCTTGGTATTCATCTTAAGAATCTGGTTGTCTTTGCAACTGGCCAGTCCCGCTTTTTGACGGTGGGTGGTCTCTCTCTGGAAACTCTGCAAAAAAGCTGGAAGAAGTGCTGTGAAGGCATGGAGTTTGCGCTCAATTTCCTGAAGTCCAATGCAAAAATTGACAGTCCGGCCCTGCTGTCCTCGCCCTTCATTGCCGTTACCCTGGCCTTCTACGGCCAAAAGCGAGAATACCAAATCGCGCCTGAAGAGGCAGCGCGCTTGCGTTATTGGGTCCTCATTGCCAATGCCAAGGGCCGTTACTCGAGAGGTTCCAGCGAGACGCTTCTCGATCAGGACCTAACAACACTCAAGAACGACGGCGGCGCGGCAGAGCTCATTGAGCGCCTTCGGCAGCAGGTCGGGCGTCTGGATATTGATCCCAATGACCTTGAGGGACGCAATCAGCGCAGCGCCCTTTTCAAGACCATGTTTCTGGCCTTTCGCGATGCAGGGGCCAAAGACTGGCGATCGAATCTTGCTATTGCTCTTGACCATTCCGGTTCACACCACCGGCTACAGTTCCACCACATCTTCCCAAAGGCGGTGCTGAAGGGTAAGTACACGGGACGCCAAGCGGATGACATTGCGAATCTTTGCTTCATCGCAGGCAAAACCAACCGCCAGATCAGCGACAAGGCACCCGCTGATTACTTTTCGAGCCTTATCGAAAAGGCCGGAGAAGCCGCCTTCCGGGCCCAGTGCATTCCGATAACCCGAGAGTTGCTTTCTCTGTCGAGTTACGGGACTTTCCTGGCAGCACGGCGCAGGCAGATTTCGGCACGTCTCAATGAATTTCTACATACAGGATAAGTACGGTCATGAATAAATGAATAACTCTACATTTCTAAGCCTCGGCGGTAAAAACCGAAACGCCGCCGGCATTTTAATTTTTACCATCCCCCTTCCCCAAAACCCAGGTGGTTGTTTTGTTTTTTAAAGGAACATTGAAATCAACCCCTGATTCGCGATATTGATTTGGAGCCGACGCAAAGCGGGCGAAATGGATAGTTAAATGTAAAAATATAAAGGGCGTCCCCCCTTTCTTTTAAAATTCATTCGATTTGGCTTGACACAATTATATCCTTTCATTTATAAACACCGAGAATCAGAGAACCAACCTGCCTTTTATTCTTTTTTATAAGGCAAAGTGTCGGATCTTTTTTCCATCCTCCTAATCCCTATTTTTTTCCCGTATTCAAAGCGAGGAAAGAAAGGAAAAAGTAAAATGGAAGACAAAAGCATGTTGCGCGGCCCGCTGTTTATTCTGTCAATTCTTATGACCATTTTCTTCATCCAGGGATGCGACGATTCTCACCACCATAAATCCAAAGATCAGCCTCCTCCGGTAGTCGGCAGCGTTTACGAAGGGCCTGAAACCCATTCCAACGCATCCGCGGCTTTCTGGCAGGAGAAGCTCTGGCTGTTCTATCCCACAGAGGACCCAAACGATGAGATTCACTACAAGACGTTTGACGGCGACGCCCTGTCGGATGGAAAGGCCTTAAAAATAGGAGACAACGTTCAGAACACCTTGACGCAGATGACCCCCATCGTTGTGGATAAAATTTTGTATCTTTTCTTTACGGGGACAGGCGGAAAGTTGGATTATACTTATTTTAATCCGATCAGCGAAACCTGGAAGGGGCTTTATCGGGTGGGGGACGGCACGACCGACCCCAACAAGCGCTATGCGGCTGTTTACAATACGCTCCACAGATGGATCGAGGTCTATTGGGTTCCGGAAGGTTCCGACAAGATCCATTACGCCTATTTGCATGTCGATGCAGATGGCCTCCCTTCCGGCAGTTGGCAGGGGTTCGGCACGATTTACAACTACAACTACCCTTCCGCGGAACAGAACCTGAGCGCCGTCTTTTACCAGACCGGGGAGGAGAGCGCACTGACCTACCTGGCGTTCCGCTACAACAAGATGGGGCATGTTCACCACATTCAGTTTCAGGAAACAGGATCGAATCAGTACACGCCATATATAATGAAAACAGATAGAGGCTGGCCTCTTGAGCACACCGGCGACGGCCCGAGTCTGGCCGACCTCGGACAGGAGAAGATGGCGATGATCTGGAAGACCTGCGATGGATGCGATGTACATTATCAAAAATATGACAAAGACTTAGATCGGTGGTTAGAGGAAAGCGTTTTAGATGTAAGCACCAACAACTGGCTGGTCAACGGCGTGGTTTATTACGATAAGGCCCAGGATTCTAGAAGCGCCATCGGATACCGATGGGACGCGATTTTCTTTATCATCTACGGCCATTGGAAGAATGATTTGCACCTGAACAGTTGGTGGAAGGCGATTTCCGCTGAAACCGAGGGCTGCTGGATGGGAATCGACGAAAAGGAATCCGATCTGGCAGAGTTTGAGCAGGAAACCTTTCACCTTTGGCCCCTGATCGCCCTGATTGATGCCCCGCCCTTTGTGCTCAACGGGATAGAACCGCCCGACTGCACCCTTTACACCTGCACCAGCATAGCCCTGGGCGTTGAAAAAAGCCAGACCACCACCTGGAGCGGGGAGCTCAAGGTGGGGCCGTATGTGGAAACCGGAAAAAAGTCTCCGGTAACGATGGAGCTGAGTGTGGGCGTCAGCGCCTCCTATGATGAAAGCATCACCTACAAGGTGGATTCAACGGATACCTTATATCAGAGCACCGAGGGGCTGATGATGGGGTTCTATCTGGCCCCAAGGTTTAAAACCTACACCCTGGAATGGTATGAAGAGGGTACAACCCCAACAGGGACATATATTTATCCCATGTCCATCACCGGATACAGCATTGAAAAATACACCTTCAATCCGGAAGAGGGCCCCTGCCCGGGCTGCGACAACATGCCTTACCCATATATCGCAAGGGTTCCTTCACATGCGGAAGAAACAGACGACATGGCCCGCCTGAATTCCTATGTATACGATGACGATGCAAATCCGGAGAATTATGAGGGACTTTTTGATCCTATCGTCAAGACCTGGACCACCGGCAGTCCGGCTGATATTACCTGGTCGGTGTCTTCGGAAAAATCCCAGTCCATCGGAAGCTATATCGAGTTCAAGATCGGGGTGGAATATGCGCATATCATCGGTGCCGGAGTTGAAGGCTCCATCGAAGCCAAAATGACGACCACCAACGAATCAGGGGCGAAGGTCCAGATGGTGTTGGAGAACCATGAAAATATTCCGACGCAGTCGGGGGATGTCACCCGATTCGACGTGACGGGGTATTGGCTGAAACCCGATAAGGATGGCTATTGGATTCCTGAAAACCGGAAAGGCATGGGGGATGCCCCTTCTTTCTTTACCTATAGTGTCAGAAACTCCGCACAGAAACCCTGACAAAAGAAGAGAAACAAAAAAAGCCTGGCCCCAAAGGACCAGGCTTTTCAAGATAAAGTAAAAACAGGCGTTCCCGCTTCGCCCCGTTGCCAAAACTAACAGAAACAGGAAAAAAAATGGCTGGCAGAATACTACTCGTATTCGTTTTGGCGGGATACTTTTTGTTTCCGGGGGCCACATTTGCTCAGAACGACGCAACCGCCCCCAACCCACCGGCAGCCACGGAACAACAAGCGCCGATCCCCGCCGTTACCGAGGAAGAAGCCCAAAAGGGCGGTATGGGTCGGGCGCTCTTATTTTACCTTCCCAATCGGATTTTTGACGCTTTCGATATTGTTCGATTACGGGGTCGTATCGGCCCCGGCATAGCAGCAGGCGTTCGCGTCACCAAAGGCATCGAAGCCTATCTTGGCGCCTATCAGTCGATCTGGGCAGGTCTTCCCGGTCCTCGGACCCAGCCCGGCATTCCCTGGCCTTTGGGGGTCGAGGGCGCCGGCGGCGTAAAAGTTCTTTTCATCGGGGAGGTCGTCGAGCCCGAATACGGCCCGAATTACCAGTGGGACGAAATCGGTGCCGATGCCCAGGCGTTTCTTTTCGGACTTTCCTTTGGGGTTTCCTTTTCCGAAATCTTTGACCTTGCCGCCGGTCTTATCTTTATGGATATGAACCACGACGATTTCCGGTAAAAAACGGGGGACGCACCCTTTCAGGTGCTTCCCTGAACAGAGCCGTCGTTTACTCGAACCCGGTTCAGCCCCCTACTCGGTGCCGTGAAGAATGTAACCGGCATCCGAAAGCTGATCCAGGCGCAGACGAATCCGCTCCGCCCAGTAATCACAGGCATCCTGCGCGTCTTTCCACCTGCTGAACTTGTCCAGACGCCCGGTGACCTTCCGCCCGGCCCTTCCATCGACAGCGGCCGCCAGCCGTTTGCCGGTAACGGCATCCAGGATCTCCGCTTCGGCGTAGGCTTTACCGATGGAGAGGTGGGTGCCGGTCGCCGCCCGTTTGACCGCGCTGAGGGCCAGGCCGATGGGAACAATGGTTCCCACGGTGTCCAGAACGACCTTGGATCCGGCGACATCGGTCAGGGCGACGCGGATTCTCATGGCCTTCGGCCCCGGTTCCGTCACCATTTCATAATCCCGGCGCAGGGACTGATCCAGGACGGTGTGAAAATAATCCGCCATTGCCTTCGCATCGACCGGATCGACCTTTGCCAGATCACTCCCCTCGGTGGCGATCAACTGAACCGGTTCCAGTATGATCTGATTATAATGATCAAAGTTGACATCCGAATCCACATAGACCAGAAGTGCCTGGTCTTCTCCGCCCGGACGAAGCTGATCATAGGAGCCCAGAAAACCGGACGTCCAGACATTCCGCACCTGATGCGTCGTCGCGCACCCAACCATGAGCAGGGTTATCAGAAAAAGAACACCGGGTATGGCCAATATGAATTTCCGCCTCTTCATTGGGTATGAACCTCCTGTGTTTTTCAGTGGAATAGGGACGGAGGGGATTTTGCCTTAAAACAGCGTTGAAATCAAGCCCGATTCGTGATATTAACCCTGACACAGTGCAAAGCGGGACTGCGATCGGAAACCCCCTTTACATTTTTACATTTACAACCGGTCAAGCCCATTTCAAGGTAAGCATGATGAAAGGACTGATTACATCATTCATCTCGCTTCAAATCCTGGCGGCAATACTGCTATGCGAAGGGATTGTGCCCTCGCATGCCGGCCAGTTGCAGACGCTCTCCCGTGCCACATTGATCCATAATCCCGCAAACGACGGGGACAGCTTTCTTGTGGAGGCTGATGGAAAATCGCTCCATGTGAGACTTTATTTTGTCGACTGTCCTGAAACGGTCATTAGCGCTAAGCGTGACGCGGAGCGGGTACGCGAACAAACCCGCTATTTCGGATTGTCCGACCCGACACGCATCATTCATTTCGGCAACGAAGCTAAGACTTTTGCTGAGGGTATTCTCGACAAACCGTTTACCGTGCATACGGCTTTTGCAAATGCCCTGGGACGGTCGCGCAAGGGCCGGATATACGCCTTTATTACAACGCCCACCGGAGATGATCTGGGTTATCTGCTGGTTAAAAATGGCTTTGCGCGCACGCACGGTATAGGCAGGAAAACGCCGAATGGCATATCCCAAAAAGAAATGAAAGAGAGGCTCCGTGACATGGAGACCTCGGCCATGTTGAAACGGATCGGCATCTGGTCAGAAAGCGATCCGGAGCGAATTGCTGAATTTCGTGCCAGGCAGCGTGCCGAGGAAATGGAATTGCAGGAAATCCAGAGTCGGGTAGGGGAAATCCAATCTTCACCAGCCGTGTATGACCTGAACCGGGCTACCGAAGAAGAGCTTCAAACCATCAAAGGAATCGGGCCTGTTCTTGCCGGAAGGATTATCGCCGGCCGCCCCTATGGATGTGTGGATGACCTGCTCAAAGTAAGAGGTATCGGTCCCAAAACCCTTGAACAGATGCGTCCTTATTTTGTTGTAACTCAGGAGAGGGGTCATGAATAAATGCCTACAAATATCTTCGGCGCTGCGGTCACCCTGTTTTTTCAGAATCATCCTCAGACGGCTCCGAACGGTCGAGGGATGCCTCATTTTTTCGAATTTTTGCGGCCTTTTTTTCTTCTTTCTTTTTTTGCCGCGCCAGCTCTTTTTGGCGCTTTGCGAATTTATAATTGGGTCTTGCCAATATCCCTCCTTTCGGCTTCTGGGAATACATGCTGTTTCCACCGAAGCAGAATGTTCGTGCCGCAAAACTCAGCATCGGGCGGGCGAATAAGAATTGCCGGCCGCAACGCTTTTAAAGATTGCGGAAATTAAAAGGGACATCCCAAAATGAATCCCGGGATGCCCCTTTGTTTTTCAAAAACTAGTTAGACAACCGTAACATCGATTGCTGCGGGACCTTTTTGTCCCTGCTCAACATTAAAGGTTACTTTATCGCCTTCTTTGAGGTTCTTAAAACCATTGCCATTGATTTTTGAGTGGTGAACGAAAACATCCGTTCCACTTTCCTGCTCAATAAAACCAAAGCCTTTTCTCTCACTGAACCATTTTACAGTTCCATTAGCCATAGTGACTTCCTCCTTTCATATAGTTCTCTAAGTTCCAAACTTCAGGATGCCACTACTTTAAATGGGTACTCCCTCGGGTAGAAACCGGCTTGAAAATCAAACCTTAAAGATTGTCTAAACAATAACGATTTTAAATTGAATGTCAACCTTTATTTTTAATTATTTCAAATATTTTTTTATAACGATTCGGAATAATACTCGATCGGCTCAAAAAATATTTCCATGGCCGAAGCAACAATCAAAATTATGACAGCAGAAAAAGCAAAAATGGGCAGTCATGGAACCAAGCCCCTGATTCATGATATTTATTTAGACACAGTGCAAAGCGGACGCCAAGGCGGTGTCAAATGTAAAAATGTAAAGGGCGTCCCCCTTTTTGCCCATCAGCGCATTGCATCAGTTCTCCAGCGTGTTTTGTTAGGATGGATTTCTCAGTCCTGCTTGGGTAATACGCTTCCAAACTGGTGATCTGTTTAACCCTACAACGACACTTAACGCTCTTTGAAAATTTTTTGCATGCGTTTTCGTCTATGCGAGAGGTACGCGCAATGGTTCTTATCTTGTATCCAAACTATTTGGTTTATCAGGGTTTCCAAGGTATGTTGTCTCATTGGCAACAAAACCTTCAGCAAAATCCTAAGCTGCGACAGCGTAATAGATGGTGTTTTTTTTCCCCAACCTGATTTTCAGGTGCCAGAGAAAAAAATGGGCCAACATACAGGTCAACATATGGCGATGCCATCCCATAAATTTGCGCACTTCATAATGATCCATGCCCAGCTCGGTTTTGGTTTCCTCGAAGCATTGCTCAATTGCCCAACGTAACCCGCTGAGCCAAACAAGCGTTTGTAAACGCGTTCTGGATGATGCATTGCTAATGAAAAAACTGTATTGAGGATCATCGCCAATTCTTCGCCGGATAAGTAGCCACAAGGTTTTTTGACGGAAGATGGGGACGGTCATGAATAAATGAATAACTGGGAAAACTTACCCCCCTTGCGACAGAATCCAGGGGTCCGCCCATTCTCCCTTCCTCTTTTAGAACTCAGAAGGTTTGTCTTTTCTTAAAATCGCGTTGAAACCAAGCCCCTGATTCGTGATATTCATTTAGAGAAAACGCAAAGCGGACGCTAAGGCGGTGTCAAATGTAAAAATGTAAAGGGCGTCCCCCAAAATGTTTTGTGGCTGAGGGTCTAGGATTCGAACCTAGGTTAACGGGGCCAGAACCCGTCGTGCTGCCGCTGCACCAACCCTCATTTAACGCCAATCTACAAATTTATTAACAGATTACCATAAAGTGTCAAGCCAAATTTTCAGGCGCGGCGGTCCGGCCCGTGATGTAGCGGACAGCCTCCTTTAGACGCGAAACCACCTGGGGCTTGCCGAGCACCTCCATCATCTCAAAGATGCCGGGGCTGACGGTCCTGCCGGTTAAGGCCACCCGCACCGGCTGGGCGATCGCGCCGAACTTCAGGCCGGCCGCCTCCATGACGGACCCAAAAACCGCCTCAAGGGAAGCCTCGTCAAACCGCTCGGTTTTTTCAATCCCCTCCAGTATCCGCTTCATGGGTTCTATGATTTCGGGTTTTAAAAATTTTTCGGCCGCCTTTTCATCATATACGATTTTATCGTTAAAATAAAAAGCAGCGCCGTCTGCCATTTCGACAAAGGTTTTGCTGCGCTGCTTTAAGGTTTTGACCACGCCGAGAAGATACTCCCCGGGTTGGGCCGCCATCCCCTTTTCCTCTAAAAACGGTAGCAGCCGGTCCGCCAGATCCGCGTCCGAAGCGGCCCGAATATGCTCGGCGTTTAAGGCCAAAAGCTTGTTCGGGTTGAACACCCCGGCTGATTTTCCGACATGGGTCAGATCAAACCGCTCGATCAGCTCCCGGCGGGTAAAAAACTCCTGGTCGCCGTGGGACCATCCCAGCCGGACCAGGTAGTTGATCACGGCATCCGGATGATACCCCATTTCCCGGTAGGCAGTCACGGACATGGCCCCGTGGCGCTTGCTGAGCCTGGTTTTGTCGCGGCCGAGCACCATGGGCAGGTGGCCGAAGGCCGGCACCGGGGCTTCCAGGGCCTGATACAGCAGAATCTGCTTGGGGGTGTTGCTGATATGATCGTCCCCGCGCAGGATCGTGTTGACGTTCATGGTGATATCGTCCACCACCACCGCCAGGTTGTAGGTGGGCGTGCCGTCGCTCCGGGCAATAATGAAATCGTCCATCTGGCTGTTCTCAAAAACAATGTCGCCCCGAATGCGATCCGCCACCACGGTCGTGCCGGTCTGCGGCGCCTTGAACCGGACCACCGCCCCTTGCGTCGGCCCCAGGTGCTTTTCCCGGCAGGCCCCGTCGTACTTGGGATTGTCCCCCCTGGCCACGGCCTCCTCCCGAATGCGCTTAAGCCGTTCCGGGGAACAGGTGCAGTAATAGGCCCGGCCGGAGTCCAGCAGCCGCTGAATATGCGCCTTGTAGATATCCAGCCGCCGGGACTGAAAATAGGGCCCATCGTCCCAGTCGATGCCGAGCCACTCCAGGGCCGTAAAGATGGCATCCACCGATTCCTTGGTGGACCGCTCCGCATCCGTGTCCTCGATCCGCAGAATAACCCGGCCGTCCATAGGGCGGGCGTAAAGCCAGTAAAAAAGTGCGGTTCTGGCCCCGCCGATGTGAAGGTAGCCCGTGGGGCTCGGCGGAAACCGGGTGATGATCCTGTCGGTCATTGTCCTTTATTCCCTATCTTTTTCTTCATCATAAGCTCGAAAGCCGTGGTCAGTCGTTTAGCAAACGGCCGTTTTATATAAACCGGACCCGGCCGTCGCGTCAATCGCTTTCGCGGCCGCCGCCCAGGTTTTTCATGAGCGGGGTCACCCCCCGGCCCGCCTTGTCCCGAATCAACAGGTCGCACTCCGCGTCATAGGGGGTTTCAGACATATTGATCATCGCCAGATAGGCCCCCCGCTTGGCATAGCCCGGCATCAGGGAAGCGGGCTGAACGATCAGGGTGGAGCCGATCACCAGAAACAGGTCGCAGTTTTGCGCCAGCGACACGGCCTGCGCCATGGCCTCCTCCGGCAAGGCCTGACCGAAGGACACGGTATCCGGCTTGAGATACCCGCCGCAACGGCATTCGGGCGCCAGGTCCCCCTTTTCGATGCGATCCAGGGCCTCGTCTAAAGGGACCAGACATCCGCATGACATGCACCGGACCCGGCGGGTGTTGCCGTGAAGCTCAATCACCGCGTCATCCGGAAGACCCGCGGCCTGGTGCAGCCCGTCGATGTTCTGGGTGATGACCGCCTTCAGCATCCCCATGCGGTATAACCCGGCCAGCGCCTCATGCGCCGGGTTGGGCCGCGCCTTCTCAAGCTGCGCGCACATCTCGCGCTTCTGCCGCCAGTACTCAATTCGCGCCTCCCGCGAGGCCATGAATCGGTCGAAATAGATCGGCTGAAAACGTTCCCACAGCCCGCCCTGGCTGCGGTAATCCGAAATCCCGCTTTCCGTTGAGATTCCGGCGCCCGTGAAGGCCACCAGGGTCCGGCTCTTTTTGATCTTTTTCGCAAGGGTTTCAATGGGGTCTGCCATGATCCGCCTCCGCGGTTTGGGATTGAAATTCGTTTGAATATATTCTATTCAAAGCATAACCCTGAGGCTTTTCCAATAATAATTCACAAGGAGTTCAACCATGGGTGACATTCGAATGACCGGCGAAATCCGAACCGACTATGACTGCGAAACCACCAACCTGCCTGCCGAGCACTGGGGGGAAGCGGTGTTTCGCATCGGGGATGAAGAGATCGTCCTGGAGGTCAGCGTCGAGAAGGAGATCATTGTCTCCATCATGGCCGGTGAAGACGCGGTCTGGAAAGGCACCTTAAAAGGCTTAAAACAGGTGTTGCGAGGCGACCGGAACGCCAAATAGAACAAAGAGGAGAAACGGCGCATGGCGGATCAACTCGAAAAAGATTCCTGGGTGTTTGTGGCGGTGGAAAACCCCGGGGGAGAGGAAAAGTTCGTGGGTCTGGCCGATAAAACGTCAGACATGTCCTATATTCCGGCCTTCCTGACCAAGGATGAGGCCAAAACCTGTTTTATCAACCTGCCCCGGGAAAAAGGCAAAAAATATGAAATCCAGGCGGTGCTTTTCGAGGAACTCGCTAAGGACGCGGCGGCCGGCGGATTTTTGATCTTTCTTTTAGACGGCGACGGCAAAATCATCAACCGCATCAATCCGGCGAAAAAAAAGTAAAATCAGAAAAGGGTTTTACAGTAGATCAGCTTGGCGTCGCCCGGCGCGTAGAAGTCCTCCAGAACCGCAACCGGCCGGTATCCGGCCTTTTCGTAAAAAGAGCGGGTCGGCGCATACCTTTCCGATTGGGAGGTGTCGATATAAATTTTTGCCCCTTTCTGGTCCCGGATTCGGGCTTCGGCCTGTGCCAGAATGACCCGGCCGATGCCCCTGCCCTGAAACTCGGGATCCACGGCGATCCAGTAAAGGTCCCAGCTCTGGGTCGTGCAGGCGATCCGGCCGTAACAGCAGTAGCCGAGCAGCCGCTCTGGGTCCTGATAAAAAATAAAGCGGTAATCGCTTTTTTCTTCCTTTGAAATCCGGTCCTCCACCAGCTCCACGGCCACATCGATCTCGTCCGGCCGGAAAAACCCGGTGGCCGTGATAATCCGTCGAATATCAAAGACATCCTGCGGAATGGGGGCGTATCGGAATTCGCCTTTTACGGAAATACTTGCGGACGCATTTTTCGGCAAAAGGGAAGCATCCGCCTTCTTTTTGATCAACGATGCCGCCCCTGCCCGGCGGTCCGGCAGGGCATCGGCTAAAATCCTTTCGACGGCCGCCTCAAAGGGAATGCCCGCCTCGGCCAGGGCCGCCGCAAACCCCGCGTCCGGAGAAAGGCAGGGGTTGGTGTTGATTTCCAGGATATACGGCCGGCCCTTTTGGTCCACCCGGAAATCCACCCGGGCGTACCCGTTTAAGCGAAACACCCGCCAGGCTTGCCGCGCCGTCGCCTTCAACCGGCTGATCAGGTCCCGGTCCTGATCCGGAAACACAAATCGCCGGGGGGTGTGATGATATTCATAGGAGGTCTCATCCCATTTCGCCCGGTAGTCCACGATGCGGGGCCGGTCCTCCGCGTATCCTTCAAAAATAATCTCCGCGGGCGGAAGCACCTCGGGGCCGTCCGGGCCGGTCAGCAGGGACAGGTTGAACTCCCGGCCGTCGATATAGGTTTCGGCGAAACAGGCCCCGCCCAGAAACGGCGCCCGCTGCTCAAGGATCCCCGTCAAATCCGCCGCGCTGTTTGCATGGACCAGGCCGTCTTCGCTTAGGCCGAGGGAGGCATGCTCCCAGACGGACTTGATGATCCATGGGCCTGCAGCGCGCAATGGCCGGGGCAGACCGGCTTTTTCGCTGGCCGCCGGCCGCGTCCCTTCGGCATACGGCCCGATCCACTCCGGGGTGTCAAGCCCAAAAGCCCGCATTTTCTCTTTTGCCGAAATCTTGTCGGAGGTCAGCAGGATGGCGGCAGCCGAAGCCCCGGTATAGGGAATGCCCAGCGCATCCAGCACAAAAGGAACCAGGGCGATAAGCTGTCCCTTTCCCGCCAAAGATTCCACCAGGTTGAACACAACATTCGGCTTTTGGGCTTCAATCGCCCGCCTCAGGGCGGAAAGATCAAGGGAACAGGGCAGGAAAAACGGGTCATGCCCGAACAGGGCCAGGGCTTCGCAAACCGCCTTTGCCTGGACCAGCACATCCTGCTCGTCCGGCGCCGCCGAGGCATCCACCGTGCTATGAACAATGGCGACGCGCACGCGGTTTATTCCTGATTTCCGCGGAATCGACGCGGACGGCCGCGGATTCAACGATCCGTTCAATCAGGCGAAGATACGGAAGGTGTAAATGGTTGCAGATAATGGGCAGGTCCGAATGCTCGGGATGCAGCCCGGCCAGGGGATTGACCTCGATGAAATTGGGAGCGCCCGCAGCGTCGCAGCGAAGATCGATCCGGCCGGCGTCCCGGCAGCCCAGATATCGCCAAACGCCCAGGGCCAGGGATTCGGCCGCCGCCGCTACTGGATCGTTTTCCGGCGTTGCCAGCCGGTATTTCACAAGGCTTTCGCAGTTTTCCTTGTTATGGTAGGAATAGACGTTCTGCTCGGCCTCGGAAAGCAGGATCACCTCAAGGGTTCCCAGCACCTCCGCTGCTTCTCCGGTGCCTAAAATGCCGGTGGTGAATTCCCGCCCCGGCAGAAACCGCTCCACCAGCACCGGCTGAAGAAACCGGTCCATGAGCCGGGTGCAGGCTTTTTTCAGATCTTTCCGTTTGCTGACAACGGATTTGGCATCAATGCCCTTTCCGGTGCCTTCGGCCACGGGCTTTACAAAATACGGAGGATCAAACAAAATACCGGCCAAGTCCGCGGAGGAGGAGATCACGGCGAAATCCGGGGTCAAAAAACCGGCCTGACGCAGAAGCTGCTTGGTCATCCCCTTATGAAGGGTCAGGCCGGTAATCAACGGATCCGAAAAGGTGTAGGGGATGTCATAAAGGTCCAGGATCGCCGGGACCTGGGATTCCCGGGAAAGGCCGGACAGCCCTTCGGCGATGTTAAACACCAGGTCCCACCGATCCCCCGCCACCAGGCGTTCAGTCAGTTTCCGAGCGTTTCCGATCCGGTCGGTTTCATGCCCCAGCGAAGAAAGGGCCGCTTCGATGGCGACAATGGTGTCGTCCCGGTCGAATTCAGCGGTTTCCTCCTCGCTGTAGCCCATGGCCAGGTACTCGGATCGTAAGTCATAGGTCAGTCCGATTCTCATAACGCCCTGTCAGTTTCCTACGGCGGACCCCTCCTTCTGGGGGTCCGGCATGAGCGGATACCGGAATACCCGGTTTTCATAATTGATGAGGGTCACCTCGGTATCGGTCTTTTTCACCACATAATCGGGCATCACCGGGATTTTGCCGCCGCCCCCGGGGGCGTCGATCACGTAGGTGGGCACCGCGTATCCGGAGGTATGCCCCCGCAGCCCTCGTATGATCTCAATCCCCTTGTCAACGCTGGTCCGGAAATGGCCGGTTCCGGTCACCGGATCGCACTGGTAGAGATAATAGGGCCTTACCCGCATTCTAAGAAGCTGATGAACCAGCCGGGTCATGGTCTCCACGCTGTCGTTGATTCCCTTGAGCAGAACCGTCTGGGATCCCATCGGAATACCGGCGTCCGCCAGCATGCGGCAGGCCTTGAAGGCCTCCGGTGTGCATTCATCCGGATGGATGAAATGCAGGCTGATCCACAGGGGATGGTATCGTTTCAGCACCTTCACCAGCCCGGTGGTGATCCGCTGAGGCAGCACCGCCGGCACCTTGGTTCCGATTCGAATGATTTCCACATGACCGATGGCACGGAGATGGGAAAGGATCCAGTCTATTTTTTTATCCCCTAGGGTAAGGGGGTCCCCGCCGGATACCAGCACATCCCGGATTTCAGGGTGTGAGCGGATATACTCAAACGCCCTTTCCAGCCGCGGGCGGCCTGCGTTCATCATCCCTCTGCCGATCATGCGGGAGCGGGTACAGTACCGGCAGTACGCCGCGCAGAAATCGCTGACCAGCAGAAGCACGCGGTCCGGGTAGCGGTGCACCAGCCCCGGCACCGGGCTCTGGTCTTCCTCCGCCAGCGGGTCGTTGGCTTCGCCGGGCAGCTTGAAAAATTCATGCACCGTGGGCACCACCGTTCGTCTCAGGGCGCAATCCATAGGGTTGGCATGAATCAGGCTCATGAAATACGGCGTGATGCCCAGAGGAATCTTGGTGTCCAGATAGGTAAACGCGCTTTTTTCCTCTTCGGTGAGATCGATAAAATGTCTGAGCTGGGCTGGAGAACAGATCCGGTTTCTGACCTGCCACTGCCAGCTGTTCCATTCCTTTTCGGAAACCCCGGGGAAATAGCGCCTTCGAAAAATCCGGGTGGGATTTAAGGCCTTTCTGGGAATTCTTTGGGGAATGACGTGAAAGGGAATGGTCAAGGAGGAATCGAGCAAGGCGGGCTGGGGTTCGGATAAAGACTCGATGCTTGGAGGTTCGGTCTCCTCTTCCTGCTGTATTAGCGAGGCGGCATCATGCGTCGGGATCGTTTGGTGTTGCATGGGGCATCTCCTGATCATAAAAAGGTTGGGGAAAATGAATTGACCGCTTTTTCCGTTTTATCTAAAGGCCCTAAAAACAACGCGCTTAACGTATAATGGGGATTTTGCTTTTTTCAGGAGATATGTTTGCGCTGTTTTTATCGGCCATGATGCCCGATCCCTATTTTTATTTTTTTTCAGCCCCTGCCGCGGCGCGTCCCGCTCCGTTAGTCGTCTGATAAAAAATTAGCATCCTTATTTTTTTTGATATGTGAGTCCTTACGATCATTGTGTCAAGGAATTTTTTATATATCTTAAAAAAAATTTTTTTATT
>CAZFWD010000013.1:0-2933 GCA_964522535.1 uncultured Desulfonema sp. | reverse complement strand
TTTTTTCTCTATGCGCTCTGTGGTAAAAAATTTTTAAAAACCCGATAAGTTACTTTCTGCAAAAATGCCGCAAAGCGGAATAAACCGCTTTTTACGGTTCCATCAAACAGGGTAAACCATGAAAATCGGCGATCTGGTGAAACAGACGGGGGTTTCCAAGGAAACGATCCACTACTATATTCGCGAAGGCGTGCTGCGAAAGCCCCGAAAAACCGGCAAAAACACTGCCGATTACAGCGTAGATTATGTGGATCAGATCCGCACCGTCAAGTCCCTTCGCGAAAACTTTTTCCTGCCGATCCCGGTGATCAAACGGCTGATCCAGAAACACAAAAAACAGCCCGCCTCGGAGCGCTCCAGCTTTCAGTTCTTAAGCGCCTATTTCCGGCCCTTAGACCAGCTTTCCTTCACCGAGACGACCGGCCGCAAGGCCTTCATGAAGGCGACCGGGCTTTCGGAAAAATGGCTTGCGCGCATGGAGGAATGGAAGGTAATCACCGCTGAGAGACGGGGGGATGAGAATTTTTATTCCCACGAAGACGTAGTGATCGGAAAGCTGCTGGTGGACATGGACCGAATCGGCATCGGGCCCAAGGACGGGTTTGATCCGGAGGAGCTTCGGCATTTCACGAATCTTTTTCGCAAAATGGTGGCCAAGAACCTGGAGCGGACCATGAAGGCCGGTTGGGATCGCATGTCTCCCGAAGAAATTAAAAATAAGGGAAGCCAGTCCACCGAACTCATGAGCCTGTTTTTCTACCATATCTACCGAAAACTGGTCAAAGAGGAGTACAAGCGGTACCTGGCCTCCCAGAAAACAAAGAAATCGTAACACGGCCTCAAAGACCGTTACGGGACCCCTGTCGGTTGCGCTGTTGACAAATCGTGGTTATTTTATCTACCGTTGATACACAAAAAATCTCATGCAAAAAGGAAAATACATGCCGATCCATGAATACCATTGCGGCACCTGCGATAAAACCTTTGAACTTCTGATCCGGGGAAATGACCATCCGGAATGCCCTATCTGCGGCGGCGGAAAGGTCAGGCGACTCATCTCCGCCTGCGGGTTTGTCAGCAAGGGGAGCGGCGGGGAGACCACGGCCGCATCCGCGGGCCGGTCATCCTGCTCCGGTTGCAGCGCGTCCACCTGCGCCGGCTGCGGCAGGTCATGAAAGTCGCCATAAAAATCGGAACCCGGGGGAGCAACCTCGCCCTGTGGCAAGCCAACTGGGTGAAATCCGCGCTGATGGAGCACCATTTGGGGCTCTCGGCGGAGGTGATCCCAATCAAAACCACCGGGGATAAGGTCCTTGATGTGCCGCTCTCCAGGGTCGGCGGGTCGGGGCTGTTTATCAAGGAAATCGAAACCGTTCTGGCAAACGGCCGAATCGACCTGGCGGTCCACAGCATGAAGGACATGCCCGCGCAGCTCCATACAGGGCTTTGCATCGGCGCGGTCCCCCATCGGGAAATCGCAAACGACGCTCTGGTATCCAAAAACCGCATCCCCCTTTCGGGCCTGCCTTTGGGTGCGCAAATCGGCACCAGCAGCCTGCGCCGCGCCTCCCAGCTGCTTCACCTAAGACCGGATTTCAGGATTCTGCCGCTTCGAGGCAACCTGGAGACGCGGATTAAAAAGCTTTCCGCCGGGGAGCTGGACGCCGTTGTCCTGGCCGCCGCCGGCATGAAACGTCTGAACCTGGAAAACGACATCACGGAAACCATCGATATAAACACCCTGATCCCGGCCGTGGGACAGGGCGCGCTCTGCGTTGAAATTCGAACAAACGACCCCGACATTCAGGAAATCGTCTCGGTGCTGGATCATCCCGAAAGCCGTGCCGTCATCACCTGCGAGCGGGCGTTTCTGGCCCGGCTGGAAGGGGGCTGCCAGGTTCCCCTGGCGGCCTACGCCGGAATCAGGGACAAAACCCTGACGATTTCGGGCATGGTCGCCGAGCTCGACGGATCCACCCTTTACAAAGAAACCCTTTTGGGGCCGGCTTTAGATCCCGCATCCATCGGAACAGCCCTTGCCGATAAGCTGATCCGCATGGGCGCAAAAGAAATACTTACCAAACTAACCCCCCAAGGAACACCCTCATGAAAGGCAAGGTTTATCTGGTCGGCGCAGGGCCCGGGGACCCGGGCCTGATTACCCAAAAAGGCAGGGCCTGCATCGAAGCCGCGGAGGTGATCGTCTATGATTACCTGGCCGCAGAGGCGCTGCTCTCTTATGCCCGGGAAAACGCCGAAATCATCTATGCCGGAAAGAAGGCCGGGGATCATACCCTCAGCCAGTCCCGAATCAATGACCTGCTGGTGGAAAAGGCCAAGCAGGGATTTACCGTCACCCGGTTAAAAGGCGGAGATCCATTTCTCTTCGGCCGGGGCGGCGAAGAGATCGAGGCGCTGAGTGCTGTCGGCATCGATTTTGAAGTCGTTCCCGGGGTGACCTCGGCGTCTGCCGCGCCGGCCTATGCCGGGATTCCTTTAACCCATCGAAAATTCGCCTCCTGCGTCACCCTGGTCACCGGACATGAAGATCCCGCCAAGGAGACCTCCTCCATCAACTGGAAAGCCCTGGCCCAAACCGGAGGCACCCTTGTGTTTCTGATGGGGGTCAAAAACCTTCCGGCCATCACCGACCGGCTTCTACGAAACGGAATGCCGGCCAACACGCCAGCGGCGATCATTCACCGGGGAACCACGCCGAGCCAGAAAACAATCGCCGGGACCCTGGAAACCATCAGCGAAAAGGCTGCAACCGCCGGGCTGACCCCGCCCTGCGTGATCGTGGTGGGGGAGGTCGTATCCCTGCGCAAGCGCATGAAGTGGTTTGAAGACCGGCCGCTTTTTGGAAAAAAAGTCCTGGTGACCCGGGCCCGCAGCCAGGCGAGCGACATGGTGGAGCGGCTGACCGCCCTGGG
>CAZFWD010000012.1:0-10204 GCA_964522535.1 uncultured Desulfonema sp. | reverse complement strand
TGGGTGGGGTCTGCGGATCCATCGGCCATGGTCCTTCCGGAACCGCTTCCCTCGGACGGTTCGGCAAAAGCCTTTCCGGCCATTTCCGCTGACAACCGGTACGTCGCCTATACCGGCTACGGGCATGACGTCAAAGGGGACATCTACCTCATCGACCGTAAAAAAAGAAACGCGCTTCCGTCCCGGCTGACCAGAAGGGATACGGCGGACGAAGGACCCTGCTTCTCTTTAGACGGCCGGCGTCTCTACTTCCATCAGGCCGGTGCGGACAACACGAATTATTTAGTTTACATCGATCTTACGGAAAAAAAATCGCCCCCCCAATCCGTTGATACGCAAGGGGATGCCCTGTTCTGCTGCGTCTCCCCCGACGGCGAAAGGCTTGCGTTTGTCTCCTTTCGCAAGCATCCCTCCGGCGATCTGTTCGTTTTTGACATGAAACAGGGCATCCTTTCGCAGATCACCAGCGGGCCTGAGATCGACCTTTTTCCCCAATGGTCGCCCGACGGGGATATTCTCTATTTTTCACGGATCGGATTCGACACCAACGGCGATCATCACATCGACTCTCGGGACAATTCCATCATCTGCCGAATAAAGGCCGATGGGAGCAGCCCGTTCTGCCATCCGGTCACCCCCTTGAACCAGCCTGCTTATCGACCGTATGCGGCCGCCGAAAAAATTTATTTTCTCTCAAACCTCGGCGGGGTCACCAACTGCTGGGCCCTGCCCATGGAGGGCACGATCCGTTCGGCAAACCAGGCGGCATTCCAGTTGGAAATCGCCGAGAAGATTTCAAACCAAATCCCCTATGATCCGTATCTTTCGTTGCTGGCCTATCACCGGGTGTTTGAAATTTTTCCCGACAGCAACGCCTTTTCCGCAAAAGCCGCCTATGCGATCGGAAACATATTCGAACGGCTGGATCTCACCGCAGATGCGCTCTTTTTCTTTGAGCATGTCCGCACCGGCTTTGCCGGTGTTGAACCCGAGGCATCCCTTGCCGAAATTCAGCATATTGCCGTCGGATTAAAACAAAGCCTTGCCGAGTCCCCGCGAAACATCGATCCGCAGAAAGCGCTTTTATTCGCGGTATCCCGACTCAACGAAATCGCCGCGGCCAAATCGGGCGCTGTCGCCGCCGAGGCACGGATTGAGAGCGCAAACATCCTTTTGGAAACAACGGATCGGCTGCCCGATTTTCTCGATGCGATAAACCGGCTGGACTCTGTCCTCGAGAATGATTTTGCCCAAGACGACCAAAAAGCCCATGCGCTTTATTTAAAAGCGCTAATCCACGCAAGGACCGCCTCCCCCGATAAAACCATCGAGACCTTCCGGCGAGTGATCGCTCAATACCCCGGCCAGAGGGAATGGGTCGACCGGGCGGTCGCGCAAATCCTTGATCTAAGCCTTGCGAACCTTCCGGACGCCGAACTCAGCAGAAAGATCGAAATCCTGCACCGAATGGCCGAAAAAAACAGGACACACGCTCCGGCGCTTGCCAGCGGAGCATTAAACCGTATCGCCGATCTGTATTACGCCGCTGACCAGCCGGAAAGCGCCAAGGCGACCTACTGGGATGTGATCGACGCCTATCCGGGACTGACGACCCAGACCGCGGCGGCGAGGCTCTCCCTGGCTGAAATCCTGTTTGAAGAGGAGCGGTTCCGCCAGGCGCTTGACCTCTATGAAACAGAAATCCGCATACGACCGTCCGGCGACCGGATCTATCAACTGGCCCGAAAAGGCTATATTCAGAAAACCCTTTCCGCGGGCGAGTTTTTATACAGACTGGGCGAAATCCCCTCAGCCAGAAACACCTTCAAAGAACTCATCGACTATGACCCCGATATCGTCGCGGCCCACCGGGGGTATATCAAATGCGCGGCAGCAACCGGCGATATCGATACCCTTCTGGAAACATACCGCGCGCAGATGGCGTCATCCCATAGAGATCCGGTACCGGTTTACGCAACCGCCCTCTGCATGACCTACCTGGAGGGCGCGGATTTTCTCGACTCGGCTGAACCCCTTCTTAAAAAAGCGATCCGCATGAACGGAAGCATCGAATACTTCTACCAGACCCTGGGGTATGTCAACGAGGTGCTTGAAACCGCCTACGGCAGAACCGGCCGGCTGAACCTTGCCCTGGAATCCTATCAAAAGGCCTATTTTCTTAACGATCATCAGGAAAATCCGGAAAACGCCGCAAACCTCGAACTCAACCTGGGCAGCGCTTTTTACCTGCTGGGCCAGTACCACAAGGCGCTTGTATACTACACCCTTCGCCGGGACAGAAAAATCGCATTCTCGCATCCGGACACCGAAACCCTGTTTTATAAAAGGCTGGGGGAATGCGCCTTCCAGGCCGGGGATCTTGATGAGACGATCCAGGCCTATACCACCGCCGTAAATCTTGTTCGCGGCCGCATGGACCCCGGCGCCCCCTCCCAGGCGTTTGACCGGCTGCACCGTTTCATTATGGACCGGATCGTCGCGCCGGCTCAAAAAATCGAGACGCTCGCGGATGGAGCCGAAAAAACGGCAAAAGACCAGTCCGCCCTCGGGCTTCGCGTGGCGGACCTGACCCAAAAGGCCTCGGCGCCGCCTTCGCCGGAATGGCGGCTGTACAAGAAGGGAATCCAGGAGCAGCTTGAAAGGCAAAAAAAAATAAATGATCAGGCGCTGAAACTGGCGGAAAAGATCAAAGCCACGCCCGGTCACGCGCAAACCGGACTCAACGACCCGGCTCAGCAGCTTCACGTTTTGACCGAAAGGATAATTCGAGCGCTTGAGGACCCGGAGCGGCTGATGACGCTTGAGGCCGAAATTCTGGATCGTCTCGGCCTGGCGTACCAGGAATCCGAAAAATGGGAAAAGGCCGCGGACACCTTTGATTCGGTTTTTCAAATAAACCTTCAGACTGAAAAATTTCAAAACCTGGCGGTCAACCGGCGTTCCGCCTCTTACAACCGGTATCACCTGGCCCAAGCCCTCTCGGGAAACCAGCGGATCCGGCAGCTTCAAACCGCCGCGGCAGGGTTTCAGCAGGCCATTGCGCTGGTGGATCAATACGGGGTTCCCCAGCCTGAAAAAAAACAAAAAGAGGGACTCATCGATCTTTCCTTTCAGGCCTCCCTGGACGAGACCGGCGCAACCCAGGCCGCGCATGGTTTTTCAGCGATCCAGGAAAGACGCATCGCGGAAACCTTTTTATCCCGGATTCAGCTTGAACTGGGAAACCTGAAACACGCCGAAGCCCTGATCACCCAGCAGCTCTCCGAATACCCCATGCATCAGGGGGTGTCTGAAAAGGATATCTACGGGGTCGCCCTTCTCTACCACCGCGCAGGCCTGCTGGCCCACGCCCAGGGAAACGATGAAGCGGCCTTTGCCCGGTTCGCCCATTCAGCGACCCTCACCTTGAGAATGGGAAGCCCGGCCAGCACCCTCATGAACCTGACCAACATGGCGGCGGCTGCGGAAAAACAGCCCTTCGAGGCGCGGCTCAACCGAATCCAAGAGTTAGATGAACAGGCCAAACCGTTGATATCGGAAAGCGAAACGCTCGTCGGCGCTTCCATGCTTCTTGACTTTCATAACCGGATGGGGGTCTTCTACGCCGGGGCGGCCGACACGGTGCAAGACGGCCTTGAAGGGACGGTCCAGCGCCTGACCCGCCTTCACGCCGCGATCACGCATTTTCAGAAAGGGATCGCGCTGGGCGAAAAGCCTGAAACCGTCCTGAACCGAAAATCCCTTGAAACCCTGACCCGGCTTTACCTGAACCAGGCGATGACCGCCGCCGGTCTGGGAAATCCCGAACAGGCGAATGACGGGTTTGAAAAAGCCCTTGAAATTTCCCGCATCGGCATGTTTCCCGACCTGCAGTGGCGAGCGCTGGTCGGCCTGGGCCGCACCCGGGAGGCCCTCGATGTCCTTGAGACCATGACGGTCATCCGCGCCGAATGCGCGCCCTTTGAAATCATCACCGCCTTCGGCCCGATGGTCTTCGAGGCGCTCCAGAACGAAACCCCTGAAGCTGCTTTCGACCTTGCGGAACAAATCTCAGAGCTTGAACGTTATCATCGCACATCCGCGGTTATCCGTCCGGTGAATCCCCAGGATGCCGCGTTTTACCGGGAGGTGTCCCCCCGGCTCGAAACGCTTTTGGCGCTTGAGCAAAATCTTGCCGATGCCGACCCGGAGCGAAAAGACGCTCTGGCCCGGCGCATCGCCGATGAACGCCGACTGCTCGATGTACGCTTCGGCGAGAACATGGACAACCTGCCGGAGATGGTGCGGCGGATTCAAAACAGGGATACACAGGCGCGGGTCATTCGGCTCATGGGAGCCGCCCTGGAGGCTGAAGCGATCGCAACGGCAATCGTTGATCAGCGCGGTCAGGGGTCAAAAAAGGACGCACAGACCCCGGTCCTCGATGAAAAACGGCTTAGCGCCTATCACGCGCTGATCGCGACATACCGATCCCTGGCCAGCGAGGCGCGAAATCAGCGGCCTTTGAACCAGCCTTCGGATTTCATCAGCTTTATGGAACCGGAGCCGGTCGTGCTGATGGATGTCATGGAGGTCCTTTTCGAAGACGATTCGCTGATTCGAATCTTTTCAACCGGAATGCAGTCGCCAAAGTTTATTGTGTTTTTTGTAACCCCAGAAGGCATCGACGCCGGTACCGCGAACGATACAAACGACCTGACAAAAAAAATCGCCCCCTTTCTCGAACAGGGGGATCCGTATATCGCCTACGAAGCGCCGCTTGACCTGCGGATTTCCTCGCATCGCCCCTATGCGTTGAGCGGAACCCATCTTTTCCGGTGCATCGAAAGCCGAAAGCCTTTTAAAGACCGGCTTCTCGCCGTGCCCGGAACCGGTTTTGGCCCGGCCGGCGAAGGCTTTTCGGTCCCTGAATTTTTCCGGGTCAGGGAACTGAAGGATATCGTAAGACCGACAGCGCAGCAGGACTGGATGCGATTTTCAGACACGAACACCCTGCTGGTGCTAAACGGCCTTCGCGAGGCCGCCTCCGTGCCGGTCAGGCCCCAAGACCGCGGAAGGAATTTTTTCGCGGTATCCGTCGACACCGACACTCAAATGAGGGTGGAAAACCTGCTGTCGACCACCCCCGCCCTTTCAAGCGCCCTGCTGGCCGAAACGCCGGCTGAAAACGCTTACCGGATCGGTCATCTTTTCTCCCTCTATGGATGTTCGAGTCTTATTTTTTTCAACACCGAGGACGAACATGCCGCCTCCGTTTCGAACTTTCTCGAGGCTTATTCACTCCTGCCGGCCATTGAAGCCCTGCGAAAGGCGACGCCCTCCGCCGGCGGGCCGCTTTTTCTCGGCTACAAGGGGATGACCCGGGAGGCCGCGGACGACCTGGCGGCAAAAAACTTTATTCAATACGTGAAAACCGGAAAGACCGCTTTTGATCAGGGCGATTCCGCCGGGGCCGTGGTCATGTTTGAAAACGCCGTCGCGACCGCAAATCGCGTGAAAAAATACGAAAAATACCTGCCCGATCTGTACCGGTACGGAAGGGAAAGCGCGTATCGGGCCGGCGACCTGAACAAAGCCCTGGGGTTTGCCGACGACCTGGCGAAACTGATGGAGGCCCGGCAACCCGGCGGCGCTTCCCACGCGGAAGCCCTTCTCCAACTGGGGCTGATCCATTCGAAAATGGAGGCGTATGAACAGGCGATCCCCCTCATTGAATCCTCGGTGGATATGATGTCCACCTGGGAACCGGATTTGGCGCTGATCCGCGCCATGACGGATCTGGGGGTCGTTCTGGAAAACGCCACCAATTATGAAAACGCGCTGAGCCGGTTCCAGAAGGCCGCTGATTTAAGTCAAACCCTTGATCAATCGGAACTGCTTGCGGCCCAGCACCTCAACATCGGCCGCATTCACGACCTTCGCCTGAGCCAGTATGCCACGGCCATTTTGAGCTATCAAAAGGCGCTTGCCGTTTACAGGGATCTCAACGACCTGGAAAAAATCTCCGAAGCCCTGCTCGACATCGGCAGGTGTTACCGGCTTCTGGGAAACTTTTCGGAGGCGGACCGGCATTATCAGGAAGCCATGGAAACGATTTCCGGTCGCAACGAGCAACCGTCCGCCATGCTTTACGCCAAAATCCTCATTGAAATGGCCAACAACGCCTGGTTTCAGGGCCGGTATGAGGAGGCCTTTCGAATGCAGCGGGAGTGCTACGCCATCGCCGAAAAAAACCAATACCCCCTGATGCAGGTCATCTCCTTAAACACGTCCGGACTGATCTGGTGGACGCTCGGCGACTATGATAAATCCATTTCAGAGCTTGAGCGGGCCCTTGAAATCGCACAAACCCTGAATGTGCGACAGGATGAAATCGCTTCGACCTTAAACAACATCGGCCTGGTTTACCGGGACCAGGGCAGATATCAAAAAGCCTTAGAGACCTTTGAAAAGGCACTTGAAATCGACGCCCAGATCAGGTCTCAATGGGCCATCGCTTATGATTACCGGAACATGGGGCTGACCTACCTGAGGCTGAACCAGCCCGAGAAAGCCGCGCCCCTTTTCGACAAGGCCTTTGCCATTTCGGAATCCATCGGCAACCGGATCAACGCCGCCAAGGCCCTGCTGGGCAAAGGGGACGCCCTGTTCGCGCTGGCGGATTTCAAAAAGGCGGAATCGGCCTACCAGCAAAGCCTGTCACGGTCCGCTGAAATGCGCATTCGGGAGACCCAGTGGCGCTCCCTGTACGGGCTGGCAAGGATCAACCTCACGGACCCCAAAGACCTTCCGGCGGCCGAAACCCGGCTCAGGGATGCCATGAACATCATCGAGCAGCTGCGTTCGGATATAAAAATAGACCAGCTCAAAGAAAATTTCATCGCCAACAAGCTCTCTGTTTACAAAGCCCTGGTGGCGCTTTTGGCGGATATGCAGAAACCGGCCCAGGCCTTTGAGGTGGCCGAGCGTTCCCGGGCGCGGAATTTCATCGATCTTCTGGGCAACCAGAAATTGTCCTTTTCCAGCGACGCGGATAACCGGCTCTACCAGAGCGTCCAGACCGTCCGATCTGAAATCGAGGCCTATGAATCCCTGCTGGCCCAGTCATTCGACGCGGCTGAAAAAGAGGTCTACCAGAAAACCTTGAACGACCTGAATAATCGCCTGAAAGACATCATGCTCGACATTGAAGCGCAGAACCCGCAGCTTTCCTCCCTGGTATCCGTGCCCCCGGTTGAGGTGGAGGGCCTGGCCCGTCTGCTGGAGCCGGGCGTGGCGCTGCTGTCCTATTATGTGCTCGACGATGAACTCTTCTGCTGGGTGCTTAAAAATGAAGCCGGCGGAGGGCCCACGGCGGAAAGCCTCAAACTGGTCCGCATCCCCGCCGACAGTGATGAACTAAAAGAAAAAATTCTGGAATACCGCAGGGTGCTTCAGAACCTGGAACCCTATGAAAAGCATTCAAAACTGCTCTATGACCGGTTGATGGCGCCCGTCATGTCTCATCTTCAGGGGGTCCATACTTTAGGAATCATCCCCCATGGGCCGTTGCACTATCTTTCTTTTGCCACCCTATACAGCGGCGATGACTTTCTGGTCGATCGATTTTCACTATTCTACCTACCCAGCGCCGGCCTGCTTGAGTATACCCTCAAACGAAGAACCGTCCACAAAAAGGATACGCTTGAAATCCTTGCCATCGGCAACCCCGACCTGGGGGATCCGATCCTCAACCTGCCGTTTGCCGAACAGGAGGTCAACGCCATCGCCTGGGATTTTCCGAAAATCACGGTGTTGACGCGGGATAAGGCGACCGAGGATTGGGTGGTTGACAATATCGCCGAATTCGATATTATTCATTTTGCGTCGCACGGTGAGTTTGATCCGGTCAATCCCCTGTTGTCCGCAATCAAACTGGCCGCCTCCGACAGGCCGGAGCCGGCCCGGCTCGACCTTGACGGGGACCTGAAGGCCAAGGAAATCTTCGGCTTGAAACTGAAAGCGGACATGGTGTTTTTGAGCGCCTGCCAGACCGGACTGGGAAAGATCCGCGCGGGGGACGAGGTGATCGGACTGAACCGTTCGTTTTTATACGCCGGGACCCACACGGTGGTTTCAAGCCTGTGGCGGGTCAGCGATGTGTCCACGGCGGTCCTGATCAAAACCTTCTACCGGCGTTACACCACCGGCAATAAAGCGGAGAGTCTGGCGGCGGCCGCGCGGCATGTGAGAATGCGCTACCCCCATCCCGGATACTGGGGCGCGTTTACCCTGGTGGGGGACTATTATTGACGGCTTCCGAGAAACTTATATTTCCCCAGTTTGAAGAATGAACAAATCAACCGCAGAGACTACAACGGACACAGAGAAAAATCATTTTTTTCTCTGTGCGCTCTGTGGTAAAACTTTTTTAAAACAACCGAAACAATGAGGCATGAGGATGAAACCAAAACATGTGATACCCGCCGTCGTCATCGGCCTTCTTCTGTTCACCGCCCTCATCGGCTTCGCCGCGGAGAAGGTCTGGGTGACATCGAAGGGCGCCTCCCTGAAGGTTGACAGAAGCAGCTCATCCGTAACCGTTGCCGAACTGGCGCGCGGCACGGAGCTGGTCGTCGATACCTGTGAAAACCGGTGGTGCAAGGTCACCACGCCGAACGGCAAAACCGGCTGGATTTACCAGGGCAGGGTTTCCGACGCCCCTCCGGAAATCAGTGAAACAGAGGATGAAGAGGGCCTCGGCGACATGCTCGGCGGATTTTCCGAAAGCAGCATCGAGGCGGATGCCAGCGATTCCGCTCGAAGTATTCGGGGGCTTTCCCCTGAAGCAACGGCCTATGCAAAAAGCACAGGAAAACCCGAGGAGAGCCAGAACGCCCTGGACCACCTGCTGTCGCTGACGATTCCGGCAGGCGAGATCGAGCAATTTCTGAAACAGGGCAAAATCGGCGAATACGCCCAGTAACAAAACAAAACGAGGGAAACATCATGCGAAAACATACCCCCCTTCAGCCCGAAACCGGCGTTTGCCGCAGCCGACGAAAATTCTTAAAGCTTGCCGGACCGTTTGCCATCCTGCTGGCATGCCCGGCCTACGCGTTTGATCTTTTTAGGATTGTCGATCCTGAGGGCAAAAATGAGGATATTCAAAAGGCCAGGCAGGCGCTGGAAGGCCTGGGAAGCATCGCCCAGAGCGTCAAAGGGGTCGATTACAAGACCGAGTTGACCATCGGCGAAACCCTGGCCCTGGAAGGTTTTCAACGCTACGGCATGCCCGTAAAAGACGACAGGCTTCAGAAATACGTCAACCTGGTGGGAAACGCCGTGGCCCGAAACGCCATCCGCCCGGACATCCCCTACCGCTTCGTGGTGGTCGACAGTGAGGTCTACAACGCGTTCTCCTGTCCCGGCGGCATCATCTTTGTCAGCTCCACCCTGATCCGGTCCATGCAGGACGAGGCGGAGCTGGCCTGCGTGCTGAGCCATGAGGTGGGTCATGTGTCGCACAAGCACGCCCTTCAATCCATACGACGCGCCAAATTTCTTGAGGGCGCCAGCCAAATCGGCACCATCAACATGGACGGGGAAAGAGGGGAAAACTACCGGGCGATGATCGGCGACCTTCAGACCGTGCTTTTCGACAAGGGGCTTGACAAACGGATGGAGTATGAGGCGGATGAGGCCGGAATGGATTACGCCTACCGAACCGGCTATGATCCCACGGGCCTGATTCGGGTGCTTGGAATGCTTGAAAAAAATCAATCCACCGCCACCCTGAAAGGCTCCTGGTTTTCCACCCATCCGCCTCTGCCGAACCGGCTCGAAAAGTGTCGGCAATCGATGGAGAAATACCCGGATGCGCTGAATATGGCGACCGTCAAGGATCGATTTGTGTCCTCCTGCAAGGGCTTAAAGGGCGCATCGATTCGATGAACACATACCATGACTGCATCCCCTGTTTTTTGCAGCAGGCGCTCAACGCCGCTCGGCTGGTCACCGCGGACGAAACCATCCATGAACAGGTGATCCGGATCGTCCTCAGGGAGGTGGCGGACATGGATTTAGGACTTCCGCCGCCGGCCATGGGGAAAAAAATTTATCGGCTGATCCGGGAGGTTTCCGGCAGCGAGGATCCCTATCGCCAAATCAAGGAAACCTACAATCAATTCGCCTTGGGCCTCTA
>CAZFWD010000011.1:0-6974 GCA_964522535.1 uncultured Desulfonema sp. | reverse complement strand
CCTATTCGATAATCTCACTCACCACGCCGGCGCCCACCGTGCGGCCGCCCTCACGCACCGCAAACCGAAGCTCCTTCTCCATCGCAATCGGCGTGATCAGTTGCGCCTCAATCGTCACGTTGTCCCCGGGCATCACCATCTCCACGCCCTCCGGCAAATTCAATATCCCCGTCACATCGGTCGTCCGAAAATAAAACTGCGGCCGATACCCGGAAAAAAACGGCGTGTGGCGACCCCCCTCATCCTTGCTCAAGATATACACCTCGGCCTTGAACTTCGTGTGCGGCGTGATCGATCCCGGCGCCGCCACCACCTGGCCCCGCTCCACCTCCTCACGCTTGGTCCCGCGCAGTAGCAATCCCACATTGTCCCCGGCCTGTCCCTCGTCCAACAGCTTCCGAAACATCTCCACACCCGTGCAGACCGTGCTCGTCGTCTCCCGAATCCCCACGATCTCCACCTTTTCGTTCACCTTGATCTTCCCCCGCTCCACGCGACCCGTCACCACCGTTCCGCGACCGGAAATCGAAAACACATCCTCTATCGGCATCAAAAACGGCTTGTCCGTGTCCCGCTGCGGCTGGGGAATATAACCGTCGATCGCCTCCAACAGCGCCCAGATACACTTGGCCGCCTCGCTGTCCGGGTCATCACTCTCCAGCGCCTTCAACGCACTCCCTCGAATGATCGGGGTGTCGTCCCCGGGAAAATCATAGGACGTCAACAGCTCCCGAAGCTCCAGCTCCACCAGCTCGATCAGCTCCTCATCGTCCACCATGTCGCACTTGTTCAAAAACACCACGATCTTCGGCACCCCCACCTGACGCGCCAAAAGAATGTGCTCCCGGGTCTGCGGCATGGGACCGTCATCCGCCCCCACCACCAGAATCGCCCCGTCCATCTGCGCCGCACCCGTGATCATGTTCTTGATGTAGTCCGCATGACCCGGACAGTCCACATGCGCATAATGACGGTTGGCCGTCTCATACTCCACATGCGCCGTCGCGATCGTGATCCCACGCGCCTTCTCCTCCGGCGCCTTGTCTATCTGATCAAACGGCACAAAATCCGCAAACCCCTTCTTGCTGCAGTGCTTCGTGATCGCCGCCGTCAATGTCGTCTTGCCGTGATCAATGTGGCCAATCGTACCCACATTCACATGCGGCTTCGTTCGCTCAAACTTCTTCTTTGACATCTTACCTTCCTCCCCGTGTGTGGGATGCAGGGGCGGAATATCGCCCCTTCGGTATGGAACACTCGATTTTTTCTGCCCGCAAAAAATCCTTATGTCTGAAAACCAGGTTATTTTGCCCATTCAACGAATTGAATGGGCAAAACAGATGTTCCGGTATTAAAAAGCGTAACGCATAACGGCTTACCAGCGGTAATGCGCAAAGGCCTTATTCGCTTCAGCCATCTTATGGGTGTCCTCGCGCTTCTTGACCGCTCCGCCCCGCTCCTGGGCGGCGTCCATGAGTTCCCCGGCCAGCTTTCGGGCCATCCCCTTTTCCGAGCGGTTTGTTGCATAACTGATAATCCACCGAATCGCCAGGGCCGTCTTACGGGTGGTGCGTATCTCGGTGGGCACCTGGTAGGTGGAGCCTCCGACCCGGCGGGATTTTACCTCGATCTGAGGCTTCACATTATCCATGGCTTTTTCAAAAATCTTGAGCGGGGATTCCCCTGTCTTATCGCTGATCACATCAAACGCATCGTACAAAATCGACCGCGCCACGCTCTTCTTTCCCTCGTGCATGATAGAGTTTATAAACCGTGAGACCATCTCACTGTTGTATTTAAAATCACGCACGGCCTTTCTTACAGGCACTTCTCTACGTCTCGGCATTTACCCCACCATCTTTGAATCTTTGGCTTGCTTGGAAACCCGCGTCCCGGCGATGCGATCTACTTGGGACGTTTTGCACCATACTTGGACCTTCCCTGCCGCCGGTCCGCAACCCCCAGGGTATCCAGTGTCCCCCTCACCACATGATACCGGACCCCCGGCAGGTCCTTCACCCGTCCGCCTCGAACAAGAACGACGGAGTGTTCCTGCAGGTTATGCCCGACACCGGGAATGTATGCAGACACCTCGATGCCCGATGTCAAACGCACCCGCGTTACCTTTCGAAGGGCTGAATTCGGCTTTTTGGGGGTGGCCGTGTAAACCCGCACGCAAACCCCTCTTTTTTGGGAAGATCCCTGAAGCGCCGGCGCGCCCTTCTTCTTGATGATCCGCTTCCGCCCCTTACGGACAAGCTGGTTGATTGTCGGCATTCATCTAACCCCTTAATAATCCTCGATGATTCATACTGGAAAAAATAATAAAATTTATTCTTAATTCATCCTATTGTCAAGTCTTTTATTTGAAAAAACGTAAAATAGACACCCATACCGGCTAACCCAAGGATTCCACATCAATACCGAGGGTGCGGTACCCCTCCATGCCCGTTCCGGCGGGAATCAGGCGTCCCATGATCACGTTCTCCTTCAAACCTTTTAAGGCATCGTATGCCGCGGAAATACTGGCGTCGGTCAAAACCTTCGTGGTCTCCTGAAAGGAAGCGGCGGAAATAAAGCTGTCCGTCGACAAGGAGGCCTTTGTGATCCCCAGGATCAAAGGCTCCCCGGTCGCCGGTTTGCCCCCTTTCGCGATCACCTCCCGGTTGGCCTGCTCAAACCGGTTCTTGTCCACCTGCTCCTCCGGAATAAAGTCGGTATCCCCGATGGACTTGATCTTCACCCGCCGCATCATCTGCCGAATAATGATTTCAATATGCTTGTCGTTGATCCGCACCCCCTGAAGCCGGTAGACCTCCTGAACCCCGTTTAGAAGGTACCGCGCCAGGGCGACGTCCCCCTTGATGTTTAAAATATCCTGGGGGTTCGGACTCCCGCCGGTCAGCTGCTCGCCGGCCTTGACATAATCCCCGTCATAAACGTTGATGTGCCTGCCGCGGGGAATCAGGTACTCCTTTTTTTCTCCGGCATCCACCGGCGTCACCGTGACCTTCTGTTTTCCCTTTTTCGTGCTTTTTGAAATATGGACATAACCGTCGATTTCACTGAGTACCGCGGTTTCCTTGGGCTTGCGCACCTCAAACAGTTCGGCCACTCGGGGCAGGCCGCCGGTGATGTCCTTGGTTTTCGTGGTCTCCCGCGGAAGCTTGCCGATGATGTCCCCCGCCTCGACATAATCATTCTCTTCAACCATTAAAATGGTGTCCACCGGCAGCGTATACCGCGCCGGGCCCGACCCCGGAATGGTCGCGGTCTTTCCTTCCTTGTCCTTTATGGAAATCCGGGGACGGACGTCGATGGCCTTGGTATCCACCACCGTAAGGCTCGATTTCCCCGTCACCGGGTCGACCTTCTCCTTGAGGGTCACCCCGATCATCAGATCACCGAACTTCACCCGGCCCGACACAGCGGTGACGATCGGCGTGGTAAACGGGTCCCACAGGGCGAGCAGGTCGCCCTGCTCCACCGTCTGCCCGTCTTTCACCATGATTTCAGCACCGTAGATGATGGGAAACCGCCCCAGTTCCCGACCGGAATCGGACACAATCGAAAACTCGCCGCCCCGCCGGTTCATGACAATCGTTCGTTTCTCGGAGTTTGTCACCACATGCAGGTCGTTATACTTGATCGTCCCGCTCATGCGCGCCCGAATGTCCGCCTGCTCCACCCTTCGGCTGGCCGTGCCGCCGATGTGAAAGGTCCGCATGGTCAGCTGGGTCCCCGGCTCGCCGATGGACTGGGCGGCCATGATGCCCACGGTCTGGCCGATCTCCACCGGGCCGCCGTGGGAGAGGTCCCGGCCGTAACACTTCGAGCAGACCCCGCTCTTTGCCTTACAGGTCAGAACAGAACGAATCTTTACGCTGGCGACCCCGGCCTGGTCGATTTTCGTGACCGCCACCTCGTCGATCTCTTCACCGGCCTTGACAAGAACCTCCTCGGTAAAGGGGTCTCGAATATCCTCGAGGGCGACCCGGCCCAAAACCCTCTCCGCCAGAGGCTGAATGACCTCCCCGCCCTCAAGAAGCGCCTCAATCTCGATGCCCACCTTAACACCGCAGTCCTGTTCGGTCACCGAACAATCCTGGGCCACATCCGCCAGCCGCCGGGTCAGATAACCGGAATTGGCGGTTTTTAAGGCCGTATCGGCCAACCCCTTGCGCGCGCCATGGGTGGAGATAAAGTACTGAAGCACGGAGAGCCCTTCCCGGAAATTGGCCGTAATCGGCGTCTCAATGATCTCCCCGGAGGGTTTGGCCATCAGTCCGCGCATCCCCGCCAGCTGACGCATCTGGTCCTTGCTCCCCCGCGCCCCGGAATCCGCCATCATGAAAATCGGGTTGATGATATCCCCGCTACGGTCATCCCGCTGGGCCAGACGTTTGTCCACCTCATGCGAAGGCTTCTCATAAACCTTGACGCTATAGGGCTTTTCCATGGCCTCCATCATCGCGTCGGCGATCTTGTCCGTGGCCCTGGCCCAGATATCCACGACCTTGTTGTATTTCTCCCCCTGGGTGATCAGCCCTTCGGTGTACTGCTTGGTGATCTCCTCGACATCCCTTTCCGCCCGGTTGATGATGTTCTGTTTGGCTTCGGGAATGATCATGGCGTCGATGGAAATGGAAAGCCCGCCTACGGTCGAAAACCGGTATCCGATGTCCTTTAACTGGTCCGACAAAATGACCGTGGCCTTGGGACCCTTGTGCCGGTAGGTGTAATCCACCAGTTCCCGAAGCCCCTTTTTGTTCAAAACCTTATTCACCATTTCAAAGGGGATCTCCCGTCTGATCTCGATGACCTGGAACAGATGGTATTTCCCGCCGGAAGGGATGACATCGGTCACCGCATCCTCTCCCAGAGCATAAACAAGGTCGGCCACCGCTTCATCCACCTGAAAGATCTCGCAAAAATCCTCTTTTTCCAGCAGCCCGATGTTGCCGTCGTAGGTTTTGTCAAAGGCCTCCGAATACTTGACAACCAGGTCCTTAAATGAAGCCCCCGCAGCCAGTTCGTCCAGTACCGATTGCATCGTCTCCTGGTCGGAAACCATGATATGACGCAGGATATAGCTTGCGCCCTTGGGAATGATCTCCCACAACAGAATGCGCCCCACCGTGGTATTGTACCGTATTCCATGAATGCGCACCGCTATCTTGGCGTGCAGGTCCACCGCACCGGCATCATAGGCCGCCCGGACCTCTTCGGGGTTCGAAAACAGCATTTGGTCGCCCCTGGCCTCCGACACCCCCAGGGTGACGTAATAGATGCCCAGAACAATGTCCTGGGTCGGGACGATGATCGGACTGCCGTTGGCGGGAGAAAGGATGTTGTTGGTGGCCAGCATCAGCACCCGGGCCTCGATCTGCGCTTCAAGGGAAAGCGGAATATGAACCGCCATCTGATCGCCGTCGAAGTCCGCGTTAAAGGCGGTGCAGACCAGGGGATGAAGCTGGATCGCCTTGCCCTCTATGAGCAGCGGCTCAAAAGCCTGTATTCCCAACCGGTGGAGTGTCGGCGCGCGGTTTAAAAGAACCGGGTATTCCCTGACGACCTCGTCTAAGGTATCCCACACCTCCGGGCTTTTCTTCTCCACCAGCTTCTTGGCGCTCTTGACATTCGATACCAGCCCTTTTTTCTCAAGCCGGTTGTAGATAAAAGGCTTGAAAAGCTCCAGGGCCATGACCTTGGGCAGGCCGCATTGATGCAGCCGCAGGTTCGGACCAATGGTGATGACGCTCCGTCCGGAATAGTCCACCCGCTTTCCCAGCAGGTTCTGCCGGAAACGCCCCTGTTTTCCCTTCAACGCCTCGCTCAACGATTTGAGCGGCCGCTTATTGGTGCCGGTCACCACCCTTCCCTGGCGACCGTTGTCAATGAGCACATCCACCGCCTCCTGAAGCATCCGCTTTTCATTACGGACGATGATGTCCGGGGCCTTCAAATCCACAAGCCTCTTCAAGCGGTTATTCCGGTTGATCACCCGGCGGTACAGATCGTTTAGATCGGAGGTGGCGAACCGCCCGCCCTCCAGGGGCACCAGGGGACGAAGCTCCGGCGGCAGCACCGGTATCTTTTCCAGGACCATCCATGCCGGATTCAAACCGGACTGGCGGAAAGCGTCCACCACCTTGAGCTGCTTGGCGAACTTTTTCCGCTTGGCCTCGGAACCGGTATTGGCAATCTCGGTCCTGAGCTCCTGATACATCTGTTCAATGTTCAAACGGCCCAGCAGCGTCTGCACGGCTTCAGCACCGATGCCCACCTCGAACTTGGCGCCGTAAAGCGCGACGGCCTCACGGTACTTGTCCTCGGTCAGCAGTTGAAACGGGGTGAGCCCGGTATCCTTGGGATCGATCACGATGTAATTATCAAAATAGATCACCTTCTCGAGGGATTTGAGGGTCAAATCCAGCAGGTTGCCGATCTTGCTGGGCAGGCTCTTTAAAAACCAGATATGGGAGACAGGGGTCGCCAGGTCAATATGCGCCATCCGCTCCCGGCGGACCTTGGACTGAATGACCTCAACCCCGCATTTCTCGCAGATCACGCCCCGGTGCTTCATCCGTTTGTATTTGCCGCAGTTGCATTCATAATCCTTGGTGGGGCCGAAGATTTTGGCGCAGAAAAGCCCGTCCCGCTCCGGTTTAAAGGTCCGGTAGTTAATGGTTTCCGGCTTTTTGATCTCCCCGTGCGACCAGCTGAGGATCTGCTCCGGAGAAGCCAGCGCAATCCGGACGCCCTTGTAAAGCCTCGGATTCGTGGGCTTGACAAAAAAATCGTATAGGGTTTCCAAAACGGTCTCCTTACTCTTTATCTTCGATCAGGGTTATATCCAAACCGAGGCTCTGGAGTTCCTTGGTGAGCACACGGAAGGATTCCGGCAGTCCGGGTTCAAACACATTCTGGCCCTTGACGATCTTTTCATACATTCGGGTCCTGCCGGCCATATC
>CAZFWD010000010.1:0-4874 GCA_964522535.1 uncultured Desulfonema sp. | reverse complement strand
TCGGGCATGAGCAGGGTCAGCTGATAGCCCTTGACCGCGCAGACCATGGCCAGGCCGATCCCGGTATTCCCGGAGGTGGCTTCAATCACGGTCTTGTCTAGGGTAAGCCCGCCGGATTTTTCACCCGCCTCAATCATGGAAAGAGCCGGCCGATCCTTGATGGAACCGCCGGGATTGAAGTATTCGAGCTTAGCCAGCACGCGGACCCGGGGATTGGGGTTTACCTGCCTGATTTCGACCAGCGGGGTGTTGCCGATGGTGTCCAGTATCGTAGATCTCATGATATATCCATATAAAATAATATTTATATTTTTAAATATTTATTTATATATTTTAAAGCGACGCTTTAATTCTTTGAGGATGGATTCCGTCACCTCTTTTTCCAGAACCGAAGCGTTGATGACAACGATCCTGTCGGGAAAAAACCGGGCCAGCTCAAGATACCCGTTCCGAACCCTTTCATGGAACGCCAGCTTCTCCTTTTCAAACCGGGTTTCGGCCGAAGACCGCATACCGTTCTTGATCTGCCTCCATGCCCGTTCAAGCCCGATCCGGGGAGGAAGGTCAAGCACAAAGGTGACATCCGGCAGGAACCCCCCGATGGCCATGCGGTTTAAACGGTTGACCCATTCCATCTCCATCCCCCTTGAAACCCCCTGGTAGACGGTCGTGGAATCATGGAAACGATCGCAGATCACCACCCGTCCTGCATCAAGCGCCGGCGCAATCAGCTCCGTCACATGCTGCACCCGGTCCGCGGAATACAGAAAAAGCTCGACTGCGGGATGAAGCCCCTTATGCTCCGGGTTTAAAAGGATCGCCCGGATTTTTTCGCCGATGGGCGTGCCTCCCGGCTCCTTGGTGACAACGCAGTCATACCCGGCGGACGCCAGAAACCCGGCGACATGCTGAATCTGGGTGGTCTTCCCGGAACCCTCAATCCCCTCAAAGGTTATAAACATTTAAATTTTCCATTTTTCAAGCGACGCTGGGGCCGCGCCAGAACTATTGCCCGGACGTGGGGTCATCCGGTTTCCCCTTATAAAAAAAGCGCTCCAGCAGGCGGTGGTAGCCTGTCCAGTCCCCTCCGGCATCCTCGGCATCCATAAACTCCCGTATGCCGTTGATCTTGGCGTCAATGTCATCAAGAAAATTAAGCAAAACGGCTTCCAGGGTCTTGGGGGGCTCAGGCGACCCCAGTTCACGGGCGCCGTGGTGGCTCACGATCAGGTGTTTCAGCAGCAGCGCGGTTTTTTCGGGAAAATTCTCAATGGCCGCGATTTTTTTATCCAAAAGTTCAATCCCGATAACGATATGATTCAAGAGGCGGCCCGCATTTGAATAATCGATGCGGTGCTCATATTCCAACTCCTCGGTTTTTCCGATATCATGAAGCATGGCGCCGGTCAGAAGCAGGTCCCTGTTGATCCCGCTGTAGTGATCCGAAACCCTGTCCGCCAGCAGCGCAAGAGAGAGGGTATGCTCCAGCAGGCCCCCCAGGTAGGCATGATGCATCTTCTTTGCGGCAGGCGCCTTTTTAAACCGTGTGACGAAGGTTTCATCCTCCCAGAATGAGGCCATCAGCTGTTTCAGGTAAGGGGTGTTGATGGTGGAAGCCAGTTTGACCAGGCGTTCAAACATTCTTTCCGGATCCCTGCGACTTACCGGCATGAAATCCTCCGGGTCGACCCTGTCCGAAGACAGGGCGGACATGGACCGCACGATCAGTTGCAGATCCCCCTTGTATTCACCGATATCCCCCCGAATCCGGACAAAATCACCCAAAGCGGCTTCATTGTTGATGCGCTCGATCTCCTCCCAGGCAACCCCTTTCAGCCGTCCGGTTTTATCCGAGACGACGATGTTTAAATAGCTGCCGCCGTCCTTTTTCCTGGCCAGGGTTTTCTCCGCCAGAACAAAAACGTCATCCACCCTCTCCCCGGCCTTCATCTGGTTTACAAACCGTTTCTTCATCCGTTTTAGCGCCTTGCCATCATTTGCGGATAATCGCCGGTATTTTTCCGCGTTTAAAATTTTTTAAACCATCTTGGATTTTATACTGGAACTTTGCGGCCGCTTCAAGGTAATATTCGCCAAATCATTTGTCCGATTAAAACAACCCGGGAAAAAAACGACCGGCAGGAACCCAAGACCCTCGTGATGAATAAATCGCTGATCATCCTATCCATCGCCGTGATACTGATAAACACCGTTTCCGGTCGCATCCCCACCGCCCTCGCGGATGAACCCCCCGCCATACCAACAGGCGCGGAACAAACCCCGTGGCGCATCCAGGCGGACCAGCTCACCTACAACCATAAAACCAATGTATACACCGCCACCGGAAACGTCGTGATCCAGAAGGAGGACAATACCCTGAGGGCTGATGACATACGGTTTGATCACAGCACCATGCAAGCCTGGGCCAAGGGGAACATCCGCCTGAAGGCCGGAGAAGACTTTCTAACCGGAGACGAAATGGATCTCAACCTGAAAACAGGCATCGGCAGCGTATCCAAAGGGGTCCTGTTTATGGAAAAAAAACACTTTTACATCAGGGGTGACAAAATCATCAAAGCCGGCGCCGACCGTTATGCCATCCATCAGGGAAGCTTTACCTCATGTGACGGCCCATCCCCGGCATGGCAGATCACGGGAAAACAACTCGATGTTACCCTGGAAGGTTATGGTACGGCCAAAAATGCCACGATGTGGGCCAAAAACCTCCCTGTGCTTTTCATCCCCTACCTAAGATTTCCGGTCAAGCTTAAACGCCAGACCGGTCTTCTTTCCCCGCAGTTCGGGACCTCGGATCGAAAAGGCGCTGAATTCATCCAGCCGTTTTACTGGGCGATCAACCGCAGCTCGGATGCGACCTTTTACGCGCATTATATGCAGCGGCGAGGGGTACAATACGGCGGGGAATACCGGTATGCCTTAAGCCCGGAATCCAGGGGCGCCTTGATGTTTAACAGCCTGCATGACCGGCAAAAAGACGACGGCACGGAGGATTCAAGCCGGGATTGGGGGTATGGCGGCGATAACGTCCTGCGCCCGAACAGCGACCGGTACTGGTTCAGAATGAAACTCGACCAGGAGATGCCCGCTGATTTCGATCTGAAACTGGACCTTGACGTGGTATCCGACCAGGACTATCTCAGGGAATTTTCGGATGGATACACCGGATACGACGACACCAAGGCCTACTTTGAATCCGAATTCGGCCGCGACATCGATGACGACAATGACCCGGTCCGCGAAAACCGGCTCAACATCAACCGAAACTGGACAAGCTACAGTTTAAACGCCGACCTGGTCTGGTACGACAACGTCATCAACCGGCGGCAGCATGAAACCGACACCACCCTGCAGCAGGTCCCCCAGATCACCTTTTACGCATTGAAACAGCCCCTGCTTGACGGTCCGGTCTACCTGAACCTGGATTCCGAATACACCTACTTTTACAGAAAAGACACCGATACTACAAAAACAAATCAGCTCACCGGCCAGCGATCCACCCTGTACCCGCGGATCTATCTGCCGTATCGCTGCAAAAACCTTTTTACCCTTGAACCTTCTGCGGGCTTCCGCCAGACGCTCTGGTATTCGCATCACGAAGGCGATGAACCCGCCGAATCCAGCAGGTACCAGCACCGGGAGATCTACGACCTTCAGCTCGATCTCACCGCGGATATCTTTAAGGTATTTTCCGTAAATGGCCAATCCATCGACAAGATCAAACACACCCTCATCCCGAAGCTTCAATACACCTACATTCCGGGCATGGATCAGTCCGAATACCCGGACTATGACGACACGGATCGGATCGGCCCGCAAAACATGCTGACCTTTTCCATCACCAACCTGCTTGTTTCAAAACACCAGCCCCAGAAAATCGGTGACACCCCTGTTTCGGCCGCATACAACCAGTTCTGTCGGTTCCTGGTCGAACAGTCCTACGACTTCAACCGAAGGGATGCGCCCGACCAAACCCCCTTCCACCCGCTGTATGCCGAACTCGACATCACCCCGGTAAAACATGTAAGCCTGGAGGCCGACGCCGAGTGGAACCATCATCACGGCAGGTGGGACAGCCGTAACCTCTACTGCAGATTAAGAGACATGCGCGGCGATCGTATCTCCCTTGAACACCGGTACACCCACGACGAAAGCCATTCGATTCAAATTGATTTCATGGTGGTATTAACCCACAGGATCAGTGTTTACGGCGGTTTTGAGCGCAACCTGGATGACGATGAGGAGATTGAAAAAAGCCTGGGCCTCCTTTACCAGGCGCAATGCTGGTCCATTGACGTTTACATGGAAGATAAGGAAGATGATAAAAAGGCGGGCTTCATGATCAACCTCTATGGCCTTGGCGGCAGGGGAAACCGGCTGTAAGATCGCCGGATTGCCGATTTTTGAGTTAACCGCTTGACTTTTTATAAATTTATATTTAGGTAAATTGGTTATCAGTCTTTTTTTTGATTTAACGGATAACAGGAGGGCGTATGAACAAACTGGAGCTTATCTCCGCCTTAAAAAGAGAGGCGGACATCTCAAAGTCTGAAGCGGCAAGGGTTGTGCAGATATTTTTTAGTTCACTGTCTGACGCCCTGTTCAAAGAGGAACGGGTCGAAATCCGGGGGCTGTGCAGCTTTTTTGTAAAAAACTATAAAAGCTATGTCGGAAGAAACCCGAAAACCGGTGAGAAGGTCCAGATCAGACCCAAAAAACTTCCGTTTTTCAAATGCGGGAAAGAGCTCCGGGAGCGGGTCAATAAGGCATTATAGCTTTTCATTCCAGGGTTGCACTCGTGGCCGGATTTGACGTTTTGCTGGATCAGGAAAAACCGGTGCGACTGCTCACCGCTG
>CAZFWD010000009.1:0-2962 GCA_964522535.1 uncultured Desulfonema sp. | reverse complement strand
TTTTTCGATCGGTGATGTCGATCAGGGAGGCCATGGTGTATATCGGTTTTCCCTGCTCGTTGTATACCAGGTTGGCGGTCATGAGGACGATAAACGGAGACCCGTCTTTTTTGATGCCGGCGATTTCCCCCTCCCATTTTCCCTTTTCAAGGACAGCCGCCAGCGCCTCCTCCGCTTTTTCTTTAGATTCGGCAAGCTCTAAAACGGAGCGTCCCATGAGTTCTTTCGGGTCGTCGGCCCCCCACAGTTTAAGGGCCGCGTCGTTGACGTAGATGATGTTCCCCCTCAGGTCGCCGATCCCGATCCCTTGAATGGCGGAGGCGATGGCCCGATCCTTAATCAGGATTTGTTCCTTGATGTCCCGGTCTTTTAAGGGAAGGTTTTTCTTTTCGGTTTTTCTGTTTCGGGGTTTATCCGGCATGGGCGGTTCCTAAAGTTTCGGTTTACGAAGGTTTTGTGCCCGGTTTGGGTTTATTTGATTGTTGTCCCGGGGCTGACCGGCGCATCCGTCGTCAGCACACTGAGGGTTCTTTCGCTTACGGCGGCCAGAAGCATTCCTTCGGAGCGAACCCCGGTGATCTCTGCCGGTTTTAGGTTGACGGCGATGACGACCTGTTTTCCGATGATGGTTTCGGGGGTGTAGGTTTTCGCGATACCCGCGACAACCGTGCGCCGCTCATTGCCGAGGTTGACCTCGAGCTTCAGCAATTTTTCCGTTTTTGCGACTTTTTCCGCATGGATCACGGTGGCGATTCGAAGGTCGATCCTTGAAATATCCGCGATCGTGATTTCAGGCTTGAGCGCCGGGACATCCTGTTTTTTTTCGTGTTCCGGTGGGCGTGAATGTAAATGTTTTTCCGTGTCGATCCTTGGAAACAGGGCAATCGGCGGGTTGATTGTCGAACCCGGCGGCAGGCTTCCCCATTGCCGAATCTGATCGAGGGTAAGAAAGGGTTCCCCGGCGTCCAGCCCGAGGTATTCCCCCATGGTTTGCGAGGTTTTCGGCATGACCGGGTAAATCAGACCGGCAACCACCCGCAGCCCTTCCAGCAGGTTGCAAAGAACGGCCGCCAGCTTTTTTTTTTCGTTCTTTTTTGCGAGCTCCCAGGGTGCGGCCGCATCCACGTAACGGTTCATTTTAGAGATCAATTCCCAGACCGCGATGATCGCCTTGTGAAACTGGAAACCTTTCATGGCATTTATGTAAGCATCGATTGTTTCAGAAGCGGCGGCCTTCAGGTTGATCTCCGGCCCGTCCGGAACCCCCGGGTCGCTTTCCGGGAGCGTTTGTTTGAAATACTTCTGAACCATGGTCAGCACCCGGGAAAAAAGGTTTCCCAGATCATTGGCCAGGTCCGCGTTTATCCGCTGCACCAGGGCCTCTTCCGAAAAGCTTGAATCCAGGCCGAAGGCCATCTCCCTTAGCATGAAAAACCGGGTCGCGTCCGTGCCGTAGGTGGATATCAGGTGAAGCGGGTCCACCACGTTTCCAAGGGTTTTGGACATTTTGCTTTCATCAAGGTTCCAATAGCCGTGCACGTAAAGCTGACGGTAGATCTCAATGCCGGCTGATTTTAGAATAATCGGCCAGTAAATCCCGTGGGGTTTTAAAATATCCTTGGCGATCACGTGCCGGGCATGGGGCCAGAACCTTTTGAAGTTTTCGCCATCGGGATAACCCAGGGCGGAGATATAGTTCAAAAGGGCGTCGAACCACACATAGGTGACATAATTCTCATCAAAGGGCAGGGTGATGCCCCATTGCAGGCGGGATTTGGGCCGGGAGATGCACAGGTCCTCAAGGGGCTCGCGCAGAAAAGCGAGGACCTCGTTTCTGTAGCGTTGCGGCTGAATAAACTCGGGTTTTTTTTCGATGTGATCAACCAGCCAGTCTTGATACCGGCTCATCTTAAAAAAATAGTTGGATTCCTGAATGCGCTCCGGTTCAACGCCGTGGTCGGGGCACTTTCCGTTGACAAGCTCCAATTCCGCATAGAACCGTTCGCATTCGAAGCAGTAAAGCCCCTCATACTGGCTGAAATAGATGTCCCCGGCGTCATAAATTTTTTGCAGTACCCGCCGGACCACATCGATATGGTCCGGGTTTGTGGTCCGAATAAAATAATCGTATTTGATGTGGAGTTCCGGCCAGAGGTCCTTAAACAGCTTGCTGATCCGGTCGGCGTATGCCTTGGGCCCCAGGTTTGCTTTTTGAGCCGCCTTGACGATCTTGTCGCCGTGCTCATCCGTTCCGGTCAGAAAAAAGGTGTCCGCCGGAAGCATCTCGTTGAACCGGCGAGCCGCGTCCGCTGCGATGGTCGTGTAGGTGTGCCCCAGATGCGGCTTGGCATTAACGTAGTATATGGGTGTGGTGATATAAAAAGGTTCGTTCATGATCCGGGCCATCCTTTGACGGTTTTCTTTTTTTCGCCGGTCTGGTAGGTGTCATCCTCAAAGGTCAGGCAGCACATGAGACGGCCGCATACCCCCGAAATTTTCGTCGGATTAAGTGATAAGCCCTGCTTTTTCGCCATTTTGATGGAAACCGGATCGAATTTGGTCATAAACGCGCAGCAACATAACTCCCGGCCGCACCGTCCGATGCCGCCGCACATCTTCGCCTGGTTTCGAATCCCCACCTGCCGCATTTCGATTTTGATTCGAAACTCCTGGACAAGCATCTTCACCAGGTTTCGAAAATCCACCCGCCCATTGGCGGTGAAGTAGAAGGTGATTTTGTTCGCATCGAAGTTGCTTTCCGTTGAAAACAGGTTCATTTTCAGCCCAAGTTCCTGAATGCACCTGCGGCAGTAAGCGAACGCCCTGTTTTCCAGCTCGAGGTTCGCCCTGATCCTTTCGAGATCTTTTTCCGACAGCGGTCGGTACACCCGTTTGACCGGCGGGGTGAGTTCATTTTTTTCTTTGAATATCGGTAGGGTGGCCACTGTTCCGACCCCGAGTC
>CAZFWD010000008.1:0-6970 GCA_964522535.1 uncultured Desulfonema sp. | reverse complement strand
TCTTTACGCGTTTCCGAACGTGGCGCCGTTGGGCGGCACCACGTTCGGAAACGCGTAAAGAATGATATGGTCCGCTTCGCCGGGAATAAAGGTCACGGTGACCGAATCGATAAACCCGTCGCATTCCCCCTCCACGATAACCGGTCCGGCAAAGGTGGAGGCCTGAAGATAAACCTCGGCCAGCCCGAGATCCGAGGTATCATCCGTATCGGGATTCAGCAGGCCGGCCCGGGAGGTGAAGGTCACCTCTTTCCCGATGGCCGGTTTGCCGTCGATGTCCGTAACGGTCGCCCGGATTTTCACCTTGCTGGTCCCGTCGGCCACCAGGGTGGAAGAGCCGGCTGTGACCTCAATGCCGCCGATGACGATGGCGTCCGGATCCACCTCCACGGGGGTGGTGGCCTTCATGCTGGAATCCGAAGCCATGGCCGCCTGAAGGGTATCCACCCCCGCCTCGCTCCCGGCGGTATAGGTCACCCGGGCTTCGCCGTTGACATTGGTATCCGCAGTGGTGGCCTCAAGGCCGCCCCCGCTGAGATTGACCAGATCTGAAAAAACCACCGTCTCCCCGGCAATGGGGTTGCCGTAGAGGTCAAAAATGCGTGCGATGATATCGGTTTCACCGCCGGGTTTTACGGTGGACGGGGCCGCGCGCAGGGCGATGGTGAACGGCTCGCCGGCCGTAAACAACACCGAGGCCGAGGCGTTCAATCCCTCTACGGAGGCCAGTATTTCGGCGGTGCCGATGGCGGTGCCGCTGATCAGGATCACCCGGGCCTCGCCGTCCACATCCGTGACGGCCTCGGTGTGCCGGTTTTCACCGGCCCCGGGAATGGGGTTTTCCTCGAAGAAAACGCCCAGGGTGGTGCTGAAGGCAACCGTTTTGCCGGGCTCGGGGTTTTCATCGGCGTCCAGGACCGTGGCGATCACCGCCACCTGGCTGCTGCCGTCGGCAATGATGGAGGCCGCGCCGGTGCGCAGGGAAATGGAGCCGACCTTGTGGGGATCATAAAACACGACCTCCACCCGCTGGGTCATGTCTCCCACGCTCGCCGTGACCTCGGCCGTGCCGGAGGTGGTGCCGGTGATCAGCGAAACGGTGGTAACCCCCGTATCATCCACGGTTCTCACCCGCTGTTCGGTTTTGCCGTTGCCGAACACGCCCAAGGTGGTTCGAAAGGTGACCGCGGTCGTTTCCTCCACGGGTCGCTGCGCGGAATCCGTTACGTATGCCGTAACCAGGGTGGAGGAGCCCCCGTCGGCGGGCAGCTCGGCGGCCTCGGTGGACAGGGTGAGGGATTTGGGATCAGAGCCGGGAGAACCGCTTCCGCCGCCGCATCCGACCAGAACAAATGCAAGAAAACTTGCAAGAAGCAGCCGAAAAGTTATCTTGGCATACGTGTCTCTCATGGGACTTTCCTTTCGCTTGGTACGTGGGCCGTTTGCCCGTTCGCCGTTGATGCTTTTTTTATGTATTTTTTAATCCACCTTCACCTGAATCAACTCTTTCTGCTCAAGCTGAACGATGGTGGGGGTCAAGAAGATCAGCAGTTCGGTGGCCAGGTTGTTGTGATAAGTGCGTTTAAACAGCCAGCCGACTATCGGAATATCCTTTAAGACCGGCACCCCGCTTTCGGTGAGCTGGATGTTGCTTTTGACCACGCCGCCGATCACGATGGTCTCCCCGTCGTCGATGAGCAGCTCGGTCTCCGCCTCATTGGTGGCGATGCGCGGCTCTCCGGTTTCGATAAACCCGATGATCTCGTTTTTGGTGGTCTTGATCGTCAGGGCGATACGCTGGTCGGGCGTGACATGGGGGGTCACCTCCAGGGAGAGGTCCACATCCTCGAACTCGATCTGGACGTCGTCGTCCTCGACCGTCTGGTAGGGGAACCGCTCGCCCTGCTTGATCAGGGCCTTCTTGTTATCCAAGGTCAGGATCTTGGGGGATGAAATGATCTTGGCGGACCCTTCTTCCTCCATCACCTGCAGGGTCGCGTCCAGAACAAACGGCGTGCCCCAGGCGTCCAGCCGGGTGAAATTAAACCCGATGCTTCCCGCCGCATTGTTGTTCTCATCCACATTCACAAACGGCGTGTTCGTGGAGATATTGTAGGAATATTCGCCGTTAAGCCCGCTGTCGTAGACATCTTCGGTGGAATACCCCCAGTTGGTGCCGATCTCCCGTTTGAAATCTTCGCTCACCTCGACGATGCGCGCCTCGATGAGCACCTGGGGGGTCACCCGGTCGATCTTTGAGATGATCTCCTTGCATTTTTCAATATTGGCCCGGGTGTCGGAGATGATGAGCTGGTTGTTTCTGACGTCCACGGTGATGCTGCCGCGCTCTTTGGTGAGGACGCCGGTCAGATGCGGCATGATCTCCGCGCCGGCGTTGGCGTAGTTGATGAGGATATACTCGGTTTCAAGCGGCTCCAGCTGCTTTTCCTGGGCCTTTCGCGCCTGTATCGCCTCAAGCTTGGCCCGCTGGGCCGCCTCTTCAGCCTGAAGGGTTTCCCGCCGTGCGATGCGAATGATCTCGTCCTTCTCCACCATGCCCAGCTTGTTCATCTGCAGCACCAGGTCCAGCACCTGGTCCCAGGGGACCGGTTTTTCCAGGGAAATGGTCACCTCCCCGGACACGTCCTTATCCACGGCGTAGTTCTTTCCGCTCACCTGCTGCAGGATCTTAAACACGTTTTTGATGTTGGTCTGATAAAAATCCAGGGCGATCTTCTCGCCGGTGTAATGCTTCTTTTCGCCCAGCATTCGCGCAAAGGCATCAGAACCTTCAAGGGCTTCATCCTCGGGAAGCGCCTGTTCCACCGTGTAGAGGGTGCCTTCCAGCACCTGCTGCCAGTCGGGCAGGTTCGCCGCCTCATAGGGCCGAGGCCCGATCTCGGACGGATCAAACGAAACGGTCAGCAGGCTGTCCTCCGGGACCGCCCGGTAGGGCACCCACTGCCTGAGCTCCACGACGATGTCGGTGTCGTTTTTGTTATCCGCGGCCTGAAACGGGCTGATCCGGTCCACGGCGCTCGCAAAACGGGTGGTGATCAGGGGCCGGTGCCGGCGGAATTCGGGAAGACGGGTGTTGAACAGCCTCAGCTTGAGGGTGCGGTCCGCCACCTTGTCGATCCGGTAGGCCACGGGATGGCTGGTGCCGATGAGGATCGCGGATTTGCCGGACTCCTGGCAGGTGAAATCGATCTGCTGAATCACGGCCGGCCCCCGATCCGATTCCGGCGCCTGGGCAAAGGTTGCCGCGGCCACGGCGGCCGGGGCATCGGCCTCCTCGAACAGATCTTCGGCGGACGGTTCCTCGGCGGCTAATTCAGTGTCCGGCGCGATGGCCGTCTCGGCCGCTTCGGGTTCATCGGGGCTGGGCGAAAAGGAAATCTCAACATCCGTGCCGGCGCGGTTGACCGCATAAACGCAGTCTTTTTTCAAAAGCACCTCGATACTGGCGCCGCCCCGGCGGTCGGGCGCCTGGGCGGTCGTGATCGAGGCGATCAGGTCGCTTTCAGGGGTATAAAACGGCTGAACCGAGCCAAGGACCGTGTCCTTGAAATAAAAAATAATCTTGACCGGTTCATGCTGCTTGATGGAGGTATACTCCAGCGCGCGGTTTGCGGTGATGAGAACCCGGTCCAAGGCCGTCTGCCCCGGCGTTTTCACCCCGGAAATAATGATCCCGGTGATCTGCCCCTGCGGACCGGTCTCATTGCCGGAAACGGCTTCATCCTGCCGGGCGGATAGGGACGCGCCCGTTGCAAGAAAAAGAAACAGGACCAACAGGGATAGAAAAACAAACCGCCCTGTTTTTTTCACGGACATCATGTTTCTGAGATCATGCATCTTCTATTCTCCAGGTTCTTTCTGCAGTTTTAGTTCCCTGTCACGGACGGCGATTTTTCCAAAAACATCCAGATACCGTTCTTTCACCACCACCCGGTCTTTTAAAATCTTGGAAACCCGCCCGCCCTGCGTGCCGATATAGGTGCCTTCGGTGACCACATACCCTTTTCCCGAAGCCTCCTCCACCAGCGCCTGTGTCTGGCCCGAGGTCTGCAGGACGGCCGTCAGTTTCAACTGGCTCAAATCGACTTTCTCCAGGGGGGTTCGCGGGGGACGGATCTGAAGGATCTGCTGAATCCCCGGCGTGGCCTTGGCTTCCGCCTTGTGCAGGAAAGGCTCAAACGGATCGACCCTGCCCTTGCTGCTGTAAAGCCGCCCTTCTTTTCCGAAAATATCCGCCATCCCCGTCTCAAGAACCGGCGCCGGTGCTTCGGCGACCTCGGCCGGCGGAGGTGTTTCAACCTCGACGGGGGGGGCGGCAGCCGGCGCTTCGGGTGCCTCCGGCTTCTGCGCCAAGGGCTCCGGGGCCTTTTCCGGCGGGGCCGGCAGCGGGGTTTCAGGCCGCTCGATCTTGATCCGGTTGCTGATATACCTTACCTGATCCGAGGCATCCGCGGGTGTCGGCCACGAAAAAAAGGCCCCCGCCCAAAACAAACACATGAGACAACAGACTGTTTTACGCATGATTCGCATTCTTTTTCGTATTCTGCCGGTTTATTTTTTTCCGCCCTTTTTACCCTTTTTCTGATCTGTTGCCGGGGCCGGCTGCTGCTCGATAAACTTATAGGTTTCAGCGACGCACGAAATCTTAAGCACGGGTGAGGCCCCGCTCATGTCAAAGCTGTTGATGTTCACGATCCGGGGCATGCCCGCCAGCCGGTCAAAAAACGATCCCAGGTCATGATACGATCCGGACAATTCCATTTTTACCGGAATGTCGGCGTAAAAATCGTGCCTGACCTCGGCCTGGGGCTGGAACAATAAAAAGGTAAGCCCTGAATCCTTTCCGGCCTGGGAGATGTCCTTGAGCAGCGAAGGCACCTCGGCGGTGAGCGGCAGCTCCCGCGCGGCGATGTTGAACTGGACCTGTTTTTCCTCCATCAGTTTCTTGTAGGTGTCGAACTCCGCGGCGCTCGCCTTGGTCTTCTCCAGCTTTTCCTGCTGCTCGGCGATATGCTTCTTGATCACGCCGATCTTTTCATACTGCGGCTTGTATAAAAAAAGGACAAAGGCGCCGATGACGACCACCACCGTCGCAGCGCAGATGATGATCCGCTGCATCCGGGTCAGTTCCGCCGCCTTCTGAATCAACGGCTCCAGGGAATCCAACGAGATGTTTAGCTTTTTCATGCTTCCGTCCGCCCCTTATTTGCCGGCGCCGGCTGTCGTCGCCGGCGCCTTGGGTGCCGCTGCGCTCGCAACCGGTTGTTTTGTGCAATTGATGTTGAACTCTTTCATGACGATGCCGCCCGAACTGGTCTGCTTGGCGCTGGCCAGGTTGACGGCGGAAAACAGGCCGGAACGCTCAAGCCGGGTCATAAACAGAGCGATGGTTTCATTATCCAGCGCGATCCCGATGAGGGAAACACTGTCCTTGCCGGCGCTGAACTTGGTCAGCTGCATTCGGCCGGGAACCACCACCTCCGTCATTTTTGAAAGCAGCTTCGGCGGCTCTTCCCGCCGCGACTTCAGCTGTTTTACGATTTCGATCTGTTTTTCCAGCATGGCGAGCTTGTTCTTAAACTCCTCCACCTGCCGGGCCTTCTCCTCATAAATCGCCACTTCCTTTTTGATGCCCTCAAGACGCTCGGAAAGCCGATTCGTTTTCGCCTTTAAATGCATCTGATACCCCACCAGCACCACGATCAGCAGAATAAAGGAAAGAATAAAAATCGACACCTGCCTGCGAATGTTCTCTTTGGTTCGAGCCGCCCGATAGGGCAATAGATTGATGCGTATCATTTGTCATCCACTCTTCTGATTGCAAGCCCCATGGAGATGGCCGCCTGGGGCGCCATCCGTTGCAGAAAACCGGCGTCCAGATGCTCGCCGCCCAAGGTAACGCGTTCAAAGGGATTGATCGGTTTCACCTCCGCCGAGGACTGCCTGGCCAGCAGATCCCTGAATTCCGCGATATTGGCCCCGCCGCCGCTTAAAACGATCTGCTTGATTTCCTCATCCGGGTTCGTGGAATAAAAAAAGTCAAGGGCGCGCCGGATCTCCTCACACCAGTCGGAAACCGCGGAGGAAACGATCCCCTTCAGGTCTTCGGCGGACAATTTGTCGGTTTTGCCGTTTTTGCGAATCTCCTCGGCCTCCGCCAGGGAGCAGTTCGCCATGGCGGCGATCTTCTGGGTGATCTGGTTGCACCCCAGGGAAACATCGCGCATGAAAACGGACATGTTCCCCTTTAAAATATTCACGGATGTCTTGCTGGCGCCGATATCGATGAGGGAGACGTTTTCACCCTTCTCCCCGCCGTAGTTGACGTCATAGATATTCTGAAGGGCAAAGGCGTCGATGTCGATGATGCAGAGGTTGAGGCCGACCGTATCGATCAGGTTGATGTACTCGTTGACCATGTCCTTTTTGGCCGCCACCAGCAGCACATTCATCTGGTTGGGGTTTTGGGCGCTCTCCCCCAGGATCTGAAAGTCCAGGTTCACGTCATTGATGTCAAAGGGGATGTACTGTTCGGCCTCGAAGTTGATGGATTCATAGAGCTGCTCTTCGGACATGCTCTGGATGGTGATGTTCTTGACGATCCCCGAATCCCCGCCGATGGAGATGGCCACGTTGTTCTGACGGATGCCGCTGACCTGAAAAAGTTCCCGAACGGCGCTCGCCACCGCCTGGGGGTCCTTGATGACCCCGTCCTCGATGGCGCCGGGCTGAAGGCCGATGGACCCGAACTTTTTTAAGGCCCAGCCTTTTTTGGTTTCCGCCATCTCAGCCGCCTTGATGATGCGCGATCCGATATCCAGGCCCGTCAGTTGATTTTTAGACGCAAACAGCATTGAATAGCGTTTTATCTATCGTTGCCGGGCGGTGAGGCAAGGATCTGCTAGGAATCGATCGCGTGGAGCAGGCAATTAAGTTGTTAATGGGTTGC
>CAZFWD010000007.1:0-17495 GCA_964522535.1 uncultured Desulfonema sp. | reverse complement strand
GGAATGGCCCAGGCCAACCTACCGTCCATAAAATCCCGGGCCGAAAGATACGAAGCCCTTCTGGCCGATAAAGCGGTCAGCCAGCAGGACTACGACGATGCGGCCGCGGCCGTAAACCAGGTGCTGGCGGAAATGCAATACTGGAAAGCGGCGGTGGAAACCGCCCGCATCAACCTGGCCTACACCCGGGTCACGGCCCCCATCTCCGGGCGCATCGGCAAATCCAGCGTGACGGACGGCGCCATGGTGACGGCGTATCAAGCCGTGCCCCTGTCCACCATTCAACAGCTTGACCCCATATACGTGGATGTGACCCAGTCTTCGGCCGAGCTGCTTCGCTTCAAGCGCGGGCTGGAATCCGGCCGGCTCAGCGCGGACCAGAAGGAGATAAAAAAGGTCCGCCTTCTTTTGGAGGACGGGACCCCCTATGCGCTGGAAGGGACGCTGCAGTTCAGGGACATCACCGTGGATCCGTCCACCGGTTCCTATATTCTGCGCATTGTAGTGCCGAACCCCGAATTTTTGCTGCTGCCGGGCATGTTTGTGCGGGCCGTTGTCCAGGAAGGCGTCGCATCCCAGGTCATCCTCGCCCCCCAGCAGGGCATCACCCGCAATTTTAAAGGCGAGGCCGTGGCCCTGGTGGTGGACGACGCCAACACGGTCCAGTACCGGACCCTCTCCCTTGACCGGGCGATCGGGGACAAATGGCTGGTTTTAGACGGGCTGTCCAGCGGAGACCGGCTGATCGTCGAGGGCATACTCAACGTGCGCCCCGGCTCTGCGGTCAAGCCTGTCCCCATGGATGCACTCCAACCCGACACGCAGACCCCAAACACCCATCCAGCGCCCACGGAATTGAATTAACGGAGGACCGCGATGCTATCGAAGTTTTTCCTGGACCGGCCGGTCTTTGCCTGGGTGATCGCCATCATCATGATGATCGGCGGGGGCCTGGCCATCTACAACCTGCCCATTTCCCAGTATCCCCCCATTGCGCCGCCATCCATCGCCATCGACGCCTTTTATCCGGGGGCATCGGCCGAAACCGTTGAAAACAGCGTCGTCCAGATTATCGAACAGAAAATGACCGGGTTCGATAAGCTGCTTTACATGTCGGCCATCAGCGATGCCTCCGGGGCCGGAAGGATCGAGCTCACCTTCACCCCGGGCACAGATGCGGACCTGGCCTGGGCCCAGGTGCAGAACAAGCTTCAGCTCGCCATGGCCAGCCTGCCGGACGTGGTGCAGCGCCAGGGGGTCAAGGTCAGCAAATCCACCCGGAACTGGCTGATTATCGTAGGGCTGACCTCCGAGGACGACAGCATGAATCAATTTGACCTGGCGGACTATGCCCAGGCCAATATCGAACAGGTCCTTGCCCGGGTGCCGGGGGTGGGCGAGGTGGAGGTCTTCATGGCCCAGTATGCCATGCGGCTCTGGCTCAATCCGGACAAGCTGACCGATTACGGCATGACCATGGAGGACGTCATCGCGGCGCTTCAGGCCTATAACGTCGAGATTTCCGCCGGGCAGTTCGGCGGGGCGCCGGCGGTGAAAGGACAGCGGCTGAACGCTTCCATTATCGTCCAGAACCTGCTCAAGACCCCGGAGGAGTTCGCCGCCATTCCCCTGCGCATCAATCCGGACGGCTCCATCGTGCGCGTCAGCGACGTGGGCTGGACCGAGCTGGGCACCGAGCGCTACGGCACCAATGCTCTTTATAACGGACACCCTTCAGCCGCCATGGCCGTCCGGCAGGCCGCCGGCGCCAACGCCCTGGATACGGCCGACAATGTCAAGGCGAAGATGAAGGAGCTTTCCCGCTATTTTCCGCCCGGCATGAAGGTCATTTATCCATACGACACCACGCCTTTCGTGAAAGTCGCCATTGAAGAGGTGGTCAAGACCCTGTTTGAAGCGGTTTTTTTGGTCTTTCTGGTCATGTATCTTTTTATGGGAAACATCCGGGCCACCCTGATCCCGACCATCGCCATGCCGGTGGTGATCCTGGGGACCTTCGCCGTGCTGGGCATCTTCGGGTTCTCCATCAACATGCTGACCATGTTCGCCATGGTGCTCGCCATCGGTCTGCTGGTGGACGACGCCATTGTGGTGGTGGAAAACGTGGAACGGATCATGACCGAAGAGGGGCTCTCCCCCCGGGAGGCCACGGCCAAATCCATGGAGGAGATCACCAGCGCCCTGATCGGCATCGGGCTGGTCCTGGCCGCGGTATTCGGGCCCATGGCCTTTTTCGGCGGCTCCACCGGCGTCATCTACCGCCAGTTTTCCATCACCGTGATTTCGGCCATGCTGCTTTCCGTGGTGGTGGCCCTGATTTTAAGCCCGGTGCTGTGCGCCTCGCTTCTCAAACCCGTGTCCAAAGGGCATGAGCCCGCGGACAACGCCTTTTTCCTGTTCCGGCCGTTTTTTCGAAGGTTTGACCGGGCGTTTTTCTGGAGCCGCGACAAATACCAGGCCCTGGTGGGAAAAATTTTAACCCGAAAGCTTCGCTTTCTGTTCATCTATGTGCTGATCGTGGGCGCCCTGTTTTATCTGTTCCAGCGCATGCCCACGGCCTATCTGCCCAACGAAGACCAGGGGGTCCTGTTCACCCAGGCCATGCTGCCGCCGGGTTCCACCCTGGAGCAGACCGACGCGATCATGGATCAAATCCGCGATCATTTTTTAAAGGATGAGGCCGAGACCGTTAAATCGATTTTTACCATATCCGGCCGGAGTTTTGCCGGAGCCGGGCAGAACGTGGGCATGTCCTTTATCCATCTTGAGGACTGGGAACTGCGCGACCGTCCGGATATGAAAATCGACGCCGTTGTGGGCCGGGCCATGATGAAATTTTCAAGAATCCGCAACGCCCAGATCTTCGCCTTTCCGCCGCCGGCCGTGGTGGAACTGGGTATGTCCAAGGGGTTTGATTTTCAGCTTCAGGATCGGGGCGGGCTGGGGCACACGGCGCTCATGGCGGCCCGCAACCAGATGCTCGGCATGGCCTTTGCGGACGACCGGCTGATCCGGGTCCGGCCCAACGGTCTGGAGGATGTTCCCCAGTACCACATCGACGTGGACTGGGAAAAGGCCGGCGCCCTGGGGGTGTCCATCAATTCCATTCACAACACCATCTCCGCGGCCTTCGGCAGCGCCTATGTGAACGATTTTATTCAGGGCGGCCGGGTCAAGCGGGTCTTTGTTCAGGCCGATGCGCCCTTTCGCATGCTGCCCAAGGACCTGGAACGGCTTTATGTCCGCAATGCGTTGGGAACCATGACCCCGTTTTCCGCCTTCGCCTCAGGCTACTGGTTTTACGGATCACCCAAGCTGGAGCGTTTCAACAGCTTTCCGTCCATCAACATTTTAGGCGAGGCGGCGCCGGGCCGCAGCACCGGCGAGGCCATGACCGCCATGGAGGAAATCGTATCCAAGCTGCCCAAAGGCATCGGGTTTGACTGGACCGGCATGTCCTACCAGGAGCGCATGGCCACATCCCAGACCGGCCTGTTGTACGCCTTCTCCCTGATCGTCATTTTTCTGTCCCTGGCCGCCCTTTATGAAAGCTGGACCGTTCCCATTTCCGTCATGCTGGCCCTGCCCCTGGGGGTCATCGGCGGGGTGGCGGCCTCCATGATGCGGGGATTCCCCAATGACGTCTATTTCCAGATCGGCATGCTAACGGTGCTGGGGCTGACCACCAAAAACGCCATTTTAATCGTTCAGTTCGGCATCATTCGCGTTAAATCCGGCATGGGGCTGCTGGAGGCGACCCTGGAAGGCGCCAAACTGCGGCTGCGACCCATTATCATGACATCGCTGGCTTTCGGGTTCGGGGTGCTGCCCCTGGCTCTGGCCGCAGGCGCGGGCGCGGGCGCCCAGACCGCCATCGGCACCGGGGTCCTAGGAGGGATGGTGACCGCCACGTTTCTGGCGATTTTCTTTATTCCCCTTTTCTATATGATGGTGGTTCAGATGTTTGGAAAAAAGAAAAACGGACAAGCATCCGTTTCAAACGAGATCCCTTCTTCGGAGTCACGGTAACATGACAAAAAAAATACTTTTACTGCTGGCAACCGCCGCCCTGCTTTTGGCCGGCTGCACCATGATCCCCAAATACAACCGGCCCGATGCCCCGGTTCCGGAAACCTGGCCCGAGGGGCCCGCCTATGGTGGAACCCGAGGCGAAGCCACCGCGCCCCTGGCCGGAGATCTGGGCTGGCGGGATTTCTTCACGGATCCACGGCTTCAAAAAATCATTGAAACCGCGCTGGAAAACAACCGGGACCTGAAGGCCGCGGCCTTAAACGTGGAACGCGCCCGGGCCATGTACCGGATTGCCCGCAGTGAGCTTCTGCCGAAAATCAATGCCAACGCCTCCGGCAGCCGGGAAGAGGTGCCGGCCTCCACCTTCGGCGATATCGGCTGGGATCTCGGTTCGATCATGATGGAACGATACGACGTCAATATAGGAATCAGTTCATGGGAACTCGACTTTTTCGGACGGATCCGCAGCTTGAAACAGCGGGCGTTGGAGGAATACTTCGCCACCGAGGAAGCCCGGCGCAGCGCCCAGATCCTGCTGGTTTCCGAAATCGCCAATGCCTGGCTGGCCCTTGCTGCGGACCAGGAAACCCTGGACCTGGCTCGGGCCACCCTGGAAACCCAGCAGGCCGCCTATGATCTGGTTCGGCGACGGTATGAGGTGGGACTGGCCACCGAGCTGGAGCTTCGGCAGGTTCAAACCCAGGTGGATGCGGCACGGGTGGATGCGGCGAAACTTGCCGAACTGGTGGCCCGGGACGAGAATGCCCTGAATTTTCTGGCCGGAGGTCCGGTGCCCGAGGATGTATATCCTGAGTCCCTGACCGGCATCGGTTCCATGGAAAAAATTTTTTCCGGAACACCGTCGGAGGTGCTTTTAAAGCGCCCGGACATCCTTCAGGCCGAAAGCGCCTTAAAAGCCGCCTATGCCAATATCGGGGCGGCCAGGGCCGTGTTTTTTCCCCGTATTTCCCTGACCACGGCCTATGGAACCGCAAGCTCCGAACTGGGGGATCTTTTTGAAGGCGGTTCGCGCACCTGGAATATCGGCTCCCAGGCCACCCTGCCGGTGTTTGACCCGCGCATCTGGTCGGCCTTAAAGGTCACCAAGGTGGAACGGGAGATCGCCCTGGTTCAATACGAAGGGACGATTCAGGCGGCGTTCCGGGAGGTGGCCGACACCCTTGCCCAGAAAGGAACCCTGGGGGAACAGATGGCCGCCCAGGGTTCCCTGGTGGCGGCCACTGAGGAAACCTACCGGCTTTCCCAAATGCGGTATGAAAAGGGGACCGATATCTATCTGAACGTGCTGGACGCGCAACGCTCCCTGTATGTTGCGCAACAGGGGCTGATCTCCATTCGTCTGGCGGATCTCGCCAACCAGGTGCAGCTCTATGCGGTCCTGGGCGGCGGCGGCGACCCGATCGTGATGTCTGAAAAACAGTAAGCCTCGCAGATCAGGGAAAAGAGGACCGGTCAGACCGGCTGACGCCGTATGGATCGCCTTCACCAAAAACAACGACAACGCCATTCTCCCGGGTTGACTTTCCGCACAGCCGCTGATAATTTTTTTTTGATCTTTACATAAACCAAAACACACGGCGATGATCATGAACATAACCTTCATGCGCCGGCTGCGGCCGTCGATACGATGGGCCGGGCTGCTGTTTGCGGCGGGACTCATTTTTTTTATTCTCAGCTCTGCGGGGATGGCGGGCGAAAACACCCCCTGTCCTCCGCTCGGCAAGCACAACCGGAACCTTGAAACATGGTCGGTCCATACCAAAATCGACCTGCCGGATCACAACAAACCGATATACCTCGGTTTATTCTTTGTTTCCGGAAAACTCTATTTCTTTCAGGGGAACCTGGCCCATATCTTCTGGATGGACACCACATCCAATACCTATACCTATGAGAGTGCCTTCTTCATTCCGCCGTTTGCGGAAGTCGCCCATGACGACAACCGGTTAAACGAAAAATTCAGAAACAGCGCGATTCAATACGATAAAAAAAAGGGCCTGATTCATGTGACCGCGGATTTTTCAAAACTGCACCCCCGCATTGGCCTGCATCCGGAAAAAGATACCATTCGGTTCGATGAGGTTTTTGATAAAAACAAAAAGGATAAGCTGTCTGACTGGTATCTGCTGCCCCGCACTCAGGTGGAAGCGGATATCGATGGGCAGACGGACGGCAACGGCAAAGCCACCGGGATCGGTCATTTTCAGCACTACTGGGGGGATGATGTCTATGAGGGGGGTGATTTCATCGTTGCCCATATGGAATCCGGCCATGACCTCATCATCAGCAACGTCGCCGACGAATACAGTCACCTGCCGCATATGGCGGGCGCTTATATCATGATCACGACCCCGAAAGACGACAAACAGGTCATCCGGTCGTTTGAATACGCCGCTGTCGAGTGGTGGACAAGCGAGCACAGCCACAAAAAGTATCGCGTGCATGTCCGGGTGAAATCTGCGGACCCCTCCATATCGTTGGATATTCAGGCGTTTAAAACAAACCAGACCGCGACCCTGCTCGGCGTGGAGAAATGGTTCGGCTACGGCAGCGTCAAAGGCACCCTTCAGAACACCCCACTTACAGGGTGGGCGTTTATGAGCATGGTCGGGGTGAAGGATGAAAAATAAATAAAGTACAAAAACCTACCTCGCCACCCAGAGTTCGCGCGGGAAATCCCCGGTCAGATTTTCATTCCCGTTTTTGGTCACCAGAATGATGTCCTCCGGCATGGCGCCGACAAGCTGCATTTCAAAATCCCAGGCCCCGACCTCCACGGAGAAAACCATCCCCTCCTCGACCACTGTCGGCTCGTTTTCAATGATCCAGGGGGGTTCATGGTTGGAATACCCCATGCCGTGACCCACAAAATTGATGATGTGGTCCTGCATGGGATCGAGTTTTTTCAGCGCTTCCAGTGAGGCCGTGTAGGCATCCCCCACGGTTACGCCGGGTTTCAAGGCATCGATGGTCGCCTGCTCGGCTTCCATGGCCATCTTGGCCAGATCGATTTCCTTCTGGGGCGGATTCCCCACATAGAAGGTTCTCTGGAAGTCCATCTGATAGCCTTTATAGGTGGGCCCGCAGTCGCTGATGCCCATATCCCCTTCTTGGATCACGCGGTCCACGGGTCCTGTGATCCACCGGAACGCGCCCCCCTGCTCGGCGGCGTTGCTTGTCCAGCAGAGCCATGTGGCGGCATTCGGGCTGCCGAACAGACCCTCATCCGCGCAGGCCCTCCAGAAGGTCTGATGCACATCCAGCTCGTTGGCCCCGGGCCGGATGGATTCAAAGGCGGTTTTCAGCACCCGGCAGGCCCGTTTGCAGCCTTCCCGGATCACGTCGATCTCATAGGGGGTTTTCACGCTGCGCTGCTCCCAGATGAGTTTGTCGGCAGCAACGATTTTGGCCCCCGGAAGGGTATCCTTTAAACGATCATACTCCTCAAAGGAGAGATAGGTGTCGATATCCGGGCCTTTCTCAATCCCCAGGACCCCATTGTTCAGCTTAAGGTCCTTTAGGGTCTCGGACAAAAGCTTCCAGAAGTCGTCCGCAGGCCGTTTCCCGAGGATCACCTCGCCCAGGAGTTTGCCGGTTTCCGTTTCGTTCCAGAACCTTAAGTCCTCGATGTAGGTGGTGAGCGCCGTCTGCCAGGCAAAGGCCCCGTGTCCGACAAGGATGGGGTCGTGATCCTGGGAGATGACCATGCAGGAACGCCAGACCCAGTTATGCATCTGCGCCACGTCCGTCCATCCGCCGTAGTACCACCAGTTCTGCGGCGAAAACAGCAGCATGGCATCCATTTTATGCTTGGCGAGCAGTTCCTTGGCCCGGTTTGCCCGGCGCTGAAATTCGGCGCGTGGCATTGTTTCCCACTTCTTGTCCTTTTTTCCGATCAGATCTTTTAACATGACAGTTCCTCCTTTACTGTTTGATTTTATGGGATATAAAGACCCATCTTCCAAATTCGGCCCGACTTCATAACATCTCCATCTACCGCGGCGAAAAAATTACCTGACCCCGATCCCTTCGACGAGCAGGGCGAGCTGTCGGGAAAAAACCTGTTTCAGGGTCAGCGCGTAGGTTTCCAGGTAGCCCCGCTTATGGATGAATATCAGGCCTTCAATGGACGCCCAGAGAGCGAACGTCATTTCCCAGGGATCCGCCGAGGCCGAAAGACGCTTGTCCGCCATGCCCTGGCAAACCAGAGAATAGGGTATGGAAAGGGATTCAAGCGAAAGCGCGTCTAAGCGTTTTACACTCTCTTTCGACAGACCGACCTTTTTAAAGCCGAGTTCTTTAAATGAAATGATTTCAAAATATTGTGGGTAATCCGTATAAAAAGCAAGATAGGCTTCGGCAACGGCGGTCAGCCGCGCAGGGATGTCTCCCTCTGTCAGGGCGGCCTTGCGAAGCAGCGCAAGCATCACCTGAAAGGCCTCCTCGCAGATGCTCGCGTAAATATCGTCCTTATTTTTGAAGTAGTGATAAATCAGGCCGGGCGAAAACGCGGCTTCCAGCGCGATGTCGCGCATGGTGGCGCCGATATACCCCTTTTTGAAAAAAACCTGGCGGGCGGCGTTTAGTATCCGCTCCCGGCGCTCCCGGCGCTCAGCCCCCTGTCGCTGCGCAATGGCTTCGCGGATTTTATTCATACCCTCGATCCCAAACCCATGTTCTGCGGCTTTATCAAACAATGTTTATTTATTAAACTAAGTTTAATGTGTCAAGAAAAACTTTTTTAAAATTTTTACAATAGATTCCAAATGGTTAATGAGGTCTTTGGTCATGCCAATCAATCCGAATGACGGCAGCGATTTTTTATTCCAAAAGCCCCCAAGGTATGGTAGAGAGCCGGCATGACGCGCATCTTCAGGTCTTGTTTTCAGTTACCGATTCAACTCATTTTCGTGATTGTCCTTCTGCTGGGAATGTTTCCACCGGCATCCGACGCCGAAGGATTTAAAAAGGAATATAAACTGCAGGTGGCGGTGGGGCCGACCTTTTACTGGAGCCAGGGCGCGGCCAAATTCGCCGAGCTGGTGAAACAAAAAACCGGCGGCAAAATCCATGTCAAACCTTATTATGGAAGCGCGCTGCTTCAGGGAGCCCAGCTCAAGGCGGTCCAGCTGGTATCCAAGGGGGTGATCGACTGCGCCTTTGAATCCACCATCAACATCTCTCCGGTGGTCCCTGAATGCAATATTTTTTCCCTTCCATTTTTTATCAATACTTTTGAAAACTTAGACAGGATAGAAAGCGGGCAAACCGGAAAAACCATTTTTGAAGCAATGGAAAAAAAAGGGGTGATGCCCCTGGCCTGGGGGGAAAATGGGTTCCGCCAGATCACCAACAGCAAAAGAATTATCCGCAGGCCCGAGGATCTGAGGGGGTTGAAGCTGCGGGTGGTGGGGAGTCCGATTTTTATCGATATTTTCAGGGCAATGGGCGCCGATCCGGTCAATATGAACTGGGGGGATGCGATCACCGCGTTTCAGCAGGGAGTGGTGGACGGCCAGGAGAACCCGGCCGGGGTGTTGATTCCGGTCCAGATCTGGCAGTTTCATAAACAGGCGACCTTCTGGAATTACCTGGCCGACCCCTTAATCATCTTCTGGAACAAAAAACAGTGGAAGGCTTTTCCCCAAGACATCCGCCGAGGAATCGCCGAGGCCGCAACAGAGGCGGCCCAGTATGAAAAAGCCCTGTGCCGCGCCGGGCTGGACGGAGAAACATCGCTGCTGCTGCTTGAACAAAAATTCAACCACAAGATGGCTGTCCCGGACCCGATTCAGCACATGCGACAGAATGGCATGACCGTGACCGTGCTTTCAGACCGGGAAAGGGCTGCATTCAAGGCGGCCACCCAGCCGATATATGAAAAATGGGCCGAAAAAATCGGCAAAGACATAGTGAATGCGGCAATCGCCGATATGGCGACAATTAAAAAATAAAAAGCCTTTTCCCGCCGGAACGCGGGTTCCGTGATATCAAATAATTTATAATAAATTCAGATAAATATGAGAACAGACCCGAGCAAATCATCCGCATCCCGGCTTCGCATCGATCACCTGATCACCGCGGGCCTTCTTTTTTTAATGGCCGCCATCGCCTTTGTCAACGCCCTGAGCCGGTACCTGTTTCATTTTTCCTTTGCCGCCACCGAAGAGATCACCATCAACCTGTTTGTCTGGCTGACCGTCATCGGCTCGGGTATCGCCTTTGAACGGGGCGGCCAGCTGGGAATGGTCACCCTCTATAACCTGTTTCCTAACCGGTTCAAAAAAGGGGTCATCCTTTTCAGCGCCATGACCAGCACGGGGCTTTTTGTTATCGTGGACCTGTTCACCATCCAGGCCATCTATGATGAAATCGTTCTGTTTCAGGCCGCCTCCCCGGGTTTGGGGATTCCAGTATGGATTTATTACACGGGGGTGCCGCTGCTTTCGCCCTTTGTTTTTTTGGGGATTTACCGAAACGCGGCCCACAGCCTACGACACCTAACAAGTGAACCTGAAAAATAATGGATATCCTTCTGCTTGCGCTGGTATTTCTCGTCCTCATACTGGTAGGCCTGCCCATCGGAACGGCCCTTGGGGTTGCCGCTGTTTGCACCATTCTCTGGTTTGATCTGGGCAGCGGCATCATCGGCATCGGTTTTTCCTCGACCATCGCCTCGTTTCCCCTGCTGGCGGTCCCCTTTTTCATTCTAGCCGGCGTGGTGCTGGATAAAGCCGGGCTTGCCGCCTCCATCGCCCGGTTCTTTGAACTGCTCCTGGGTCGGGTTACCGGCGGCCTGGCCATGGTGGCGGTGTTTACCTGCATGCTCTGGGGCGCGCTTTCCGGATCAGGACCGGCCACAACAGCGGCTGTGGGCCTGATCCTGCTTACCCCCATGATCAAACACGGCTACGATAAAAATTTCGCCGGCGCGGTGATCGCCAATTCCGCGGACCTGTCCATCATTCTTCCGCCCAGCATCGCCTTTATCATCTACGGCAGCATCACCAGCGTTTCGGTCAGCGCGCTGTTCGTCGCGGGCGTGGTTCCGGGGATCCTCATCGGTATCGCAACGGCGCTGACAGCCTACCTCATCTCCAAAAAACGGGGGTATAAAGGCATCACTCGGCGGGGCGATTTTCATCAGATCCTGACCGCCCTAAAAGACGCCCTGTGGGCGTTTTTCTCGCCGGTTATTATCTTGGGCGGGATCTACACCGGGGTTTTCACCCCCACGGAGGCCGCGGTGGTGAGCGTGTTTTACAGCCTTTTCGTGGCGGTGTTCATTTACCATTCGATTACCTTGCGCGGCCTTGTGGAGATTCTTGTGGATGCCGGGGTCACCAGCGCCGTGATCATGTTTATTGTGGCCTTTGCCGGGATTTTTTCATGGGCCGCCTCGGTCACCGGCGCCATCGACCGGGCCGCGGGGTTTATCATCGGCATCTCCCCCAATGCCTATGTGATGATTATCCTCATCAACCTGCTGCTGCTGGTGCTTGGGATGTTCATCGACGCCATCTCCATCTCCTACCTGGTGATGCCGATCCTCATTCCGGTGCTTCGCGCGTTTCATATCGATCCGCTCTGGTACGGGGTTATTTTCATCACCGCCCTGGCCATCGGGCAGGCCACCCCGCCGGTGGGCGTAAACCTGTTTACCGCGGCCAACCTGATCCATTCCGACGTGGATGCCATTGCCAAACAGGCCATCCCGTTTGTGCTCATGGATATTCTGATTTTAATTATTCTGTCGGTTTTCCCGGGGCTTTCCCTGTTTCTTCCGAAGCTGGCCGGGCTGCATGGCCCATAGCAATAAAACCGGAATTAACTACTATATATTGAATTTTTTTCTTGACAAACGTCTATATATAGTGATACCGTTTCCATACCGAAACACGAATCAGCAGGCTGTTCAACCACCATTCCATTCACATTTTTTGAAAAAAAACCGCTGCGCAAATCAATCGGCGCAGGCTTTACGCGAAAGGGGCAATCATGTTTGAAAGCATCAAGAAACGGGACGGACGGATCGCAACATTCGATGCGTCAAAAATCACCGACGCCATTGCCAAGGCCGGAAAGGCCACGGGGGAGTTCTCCGAAAAGGAGGCAAAAAAACTGACCCTTCGGGTATTGAGCCTGGCCCATGAGATGATTTCTGAACGGCCGCCGGAGGTGGAGACGATCCAGGACATCGTTGAACGGGTCCTGCTGGACTCCCCGTTTTACAAAACCGCCAAGGCGTATATCATCTATCGGGAACAGCATGCCCAGATTCGAAGCATCGCCGCCAAGGCAAACGTCGAACTGGTGGAGCACTATGTGGATCAGATGGACTGGAAAATCAAGGAAAACAGCAATATGAGCTATTCCCTGCAGGGGCTGAACAACTATATTTCCTCCGACATCACCGCCGAATACTGGCTTCGCCGAATCTACCCCCCGGAGATTCGAGAGGCTCATAAAAACGGAGATTTGCATATCCACGACCTGAGCCAGCTGTCGGTCTACTGCGTGGGATGGGACCTCCAGGAACTGCTCAAGGTCGGGTTTATGGGGGTCCCCGGAAAGGTGGAAAGCGCGCCGCCCAAGCACCTGCGCTCCGCCCTGGGACAGATCGTCAATTTTTTCTACACCCTTCAGGGGGAGGCCGCCGGGGCCCAGGCGGTTTCCAATTTCGACACCCTGCTGGCGCCATTCATCCGGTACGACACCCTCTCCTACAAGGAGGTCAAACAGGCCTTCCAGGAGTTTGTGTTTAATGTCAACATCCCCACCCGGGTCGGTTTTCAGACCCCCTTTACCAACATCACCATGGACCTGACCGTTCCGAGCACCTTAAAGGACTTTCCGGTCATCATCGGCGGTCAGTACCAGAAGGAAACCTACGGCGCCTTTCAACCGGAAATGGACATCCTAAACAGCGCCTTTGCCGAGGTGATGATGGAAGGAGACGCAAAGGGCCGGGTGTTTACCTTTCCCATTCCCACTTACAACATCACCAAAGATTTCGACTGGAGCAACAAAAACATCGAAAACATCTGGCGAATGACCGGGAAATACGGCATTCCCTACTTTTCCAATTTCGTCAACTCGGACATGTCGCCCGAGGACGCCCGATCCATGTGCTGCCGCCTGCGGCTGGACACCCGGGAACTGTATAAACGGGGAGGCGGGCTTTTCGGCGCCAATCCCCTGACCGGCTCCATCGGAGTGGTGACCATCAACCTTCCCCGAATCGGGTATAATGCAGCCAACCGGGATGAATTCTTCGATCAGCTCAACCGCCAGGTGGAGATCGCCAAGAAAAGCCTCATCATCAAACGCAAGGTCCTGGAAAAATTCACCGAGCAGAACCTTTACCCCTATTCCAAGTTTTACCTGCAGTCCATCAAGCAAAAAACCGGCGCTTACTGGAGCCACCATTTTTCCACCATCGGGATCATCGGCATGAACGAGGCCTGCTTAAACTTCCTGGGAGAGGATGTTGCAAGCCCGAAGGGGCGGGCCTTTGCCCTTGAGGTGCTTGAGTTTCTGCGCCAGCGGATTCAAAAAATCCAGCTGGAGACCGACAAAATCTTCAACCTGGAGGCCACCCCCGGAGAAGGGACCTCCTTCCGTCTGGCCATGATGGACAAGAAACGCTATCCGGACATTCTCTGCGCGAACGAGGCGTTTTACCGCGACGGCGCGGACCCGTTCTATACCAACTCCAGCCAGCTTCCGGTCAATTACACGGACGATATCTTTGAGGCCTTGGAGCTTCAGGACGAACTTCAGACCAAATACACCGGAGGGACCGTGTTCCATATCTTTCTCGGGGAGCAGGTCGAAAACACCGACACGACCCGAAGCCTGGTGAAAAAGGTCACCGACCACTTCCGGCTGCCGTATTTTACCCTTTCCCCCACCTTCAGCGTCTGCCCGAGCCATGGGTATTTGCCCGGCCGGCATGAAGAATGCCCCAAATGCCAGGCGCCCACGGAAATCTATTCCCGAATCGTCGGATACCTGCGTCCGGTCAACCAGTGGAACAACGGCAAGCAGTCGGAATTCAACATTCGAAAAACATTCGACCTGCATAAAACCCGGGCCGCGAACTGATCATGCGTATCGGCGGGATTCAAAAAAACTCCTTAATCGATTACCCTTCAAAAATCAGCTGCGTCATCTTCACCCAGGGCTGCAATTTTGACTGCCCCTACTGCCACAACCCCGAACTGGTGACACCATCGCTCAAGGAGAAGGGCCTTGACAACCAGGAAATTTTTGCGTTTCTGAAAAAACGAAAGAACCTTTTAGACGGGGTGGTGATCACCGGCGGCGAACCCACCCTGCAAAAAGACATCGCTTCCTTCTGCCGGGAAGTCAAAGCTCTTGGGTATCCGGTCAAGCTGGATACCAACGGAAGCCGGCCGAATGTCGTGGCGCGGCTGATTGACGAGGCGCTGATCGACTATATCGCCATGGACGTTAAAACCGATCCCGCCCGGTATGCACCGGTCATCTGCCCCCGCTGCGACCCTCAGGATATTCGATCCAGCATCGAAATTATTCTAAAATCCGGCTTGCCCCATGAATTCCGCACCACCTGCGTCAAGACGATTGTGGATGCCGCGGCGATGGCGGCCATGGCGCGGATCATAACCGGCGCGGATCTTCTCGCCCTTCAGAAGGTGCAGACCCAAAACGTCCTGCACCCCGAATTTTTCGCTGAAAAAAATCGTTGTTATACGGATACGGAGATTGAGGCGTTCCAAGCCATTGCCGCGCCTTATGTCAAATCCTGCATTATTCGGTAAAACCGGCCATTACGCCCGCCACTGCCGGCACACCACCCGTAGCGAAGCGTCCCCCTCAACGGCAACAGCCGCCGCATGCTTCTCATCAATCGTCAAAGGCTGAATCAACCACGGCTTCTGCTGCTCATCCAGGCAGATTACCTCAGGGATGGCGGAAAACAAATCGGTTGCCAGATCAATCCGGTGCAATCCGCCCAGGCCGTCCCCCCGGGCCTTAAGGCAGGCCTCCTTCATGGACCAGTACTGAAAAAATATTTTTCCCCGCTCAGACGGCGGCTTGGTGAGGATCCGGGAGGCTTCCGCGACCGAAAAGTACCGCCGGACAATCGATGCCATACCGGCCATCGGCCGTATGCGCTCAATATCAACCCCGATGCTCCGGTTGAGGCATACGCCATACAGCCCTCTCCCCTGGGAATGAGAAAGGTTGAAACAGAGAGAGCAAGAGCCGCTCAAACCGGCAAGAGACGGCTTTCCCTGGCGGGTATATTCAAAGCAGACTTTTTCCGGCGGGATCTTCAGGTAGCCCGCAAGAATCAAACGCAGCACGCCGTGGGCCACGGTAAACCGCTCCCTGTGCCGGGAATGAATAAGCCGGCTTGCGCGGTTCTTCTCCTGCTCCGAAAGCAGCTCGGCCATTTGAGCGATCGCCGCCTTCGGCAGATCAAGCGCCGTCCACCAGGCATGCGCCTCATCGCATGGAATCCGATCTTCAAGACCGCAAAGACTGTCGGCTGGCGGCATGGATGCGTCCTTATTCGGTTTATATGCAGCGCTTTCTTTGGGGATGACGCCTCACCCTAACAGGAAAACCCCATTCAATCAATCCATTAACCCTTGACACGGTCGCGTGAGTCAAAGTAAATTTACGTTAACGTCAATTTTGATACAATCGTAAAAAGTCAGCTGTGAGCGAGATTGAGGCTTTCGGGGGTATAAGCGGTTTGTATTGAATGCGTTAAAAATTGCAAGCTGTTTGAGGCGCTTGCGCCGAATTCTTGCAATTTAGCATTCAATGCATACCGCGCTCCGAAAGACTCACGAAGCGAACAGTTTGACTTTTTACGGTTCCAACAATTTTAACAGCATCTGTCTTTAAGGGGTGAAAAATGACCGAGTATCTTTTATCCGAAGCCTCCATGAAAATCATAGAGCAGGCCAGGGAACTCGTTAAATGGGTGCCCCGGCAAATGATCCTCGACATGGACCAGGACAAGATTCAGTTTCCCAAAGAATTTCTTCAAGAGGCGGGAAAACGCAACCTGCTCGGCTGCCGCTACCCCGTCCGGTGGGGCGGCCGGGACCTGGACTGGGTGACGACCACCGCGGTCATGGAAGAGATCGGCACATTGGGGTATATCTTCGCCTGCGTGTTCGGCGTGGGGGCCGAGCTGGTCTGCGACGCCATCATTCTGCACGGAACGGACGTGCAAAAGGAAAAATACGTCAAACCGCTGCTTAAAGGGGAAATCTTTGCCGCGGAATGCCTCACCGAACCGCGAGGCGGCTCTGATTTTTTCGGAACCACCACCATCGCCGAGGACAAGGGGGATCATTTTATCGTCAACGGCCAGAAACGGTTTATCGTGGGCGCCGAGGGCGCGGATTACTTTCTGGTCTATGCCAAAACCGATCCGACGGCCGAGCCGCACAAGGCGCTTACCTGCCTGATCGTGGATCGCGGGCCCGGCGTTGAAACCAAATACCTCTACGGGCTGATGGGATGCCGAGGGGGCGGCGCCGGAAGGCTTGTCTTCAAGGACGTCAGGGTGCCCAAGGAAAACGTCATCGGGAAAATCAACGGGGCCTACGCGGTGTTCAAAACCATGATGATTCCGGAGCGGCTGGGGACCGCTGCCATGACCATCGGAAGCGCTCGCCCCGCCCTTGACATCGCCACGGAATACACCACCAAACGAAAGGCATTCGGGACCACCATCAACAACTTTCAGGGGGTCAGTTTCCAGATCGCCGAAGCGACCATGCTGATGGACGCCTGCCGCGCGCTGATCTACACGACCGCTCAAGCGGTGGACCGGGGCATCGACGCCAACCGAATAAGACGGATGGTTTCCGAGGCGAAAAAATTCGTCACCGAATCCTGCCAGAAGGTCGCCCATAACGCCATGCAGGTCATGGGCGGCATCGGCTATACAAACATCTATCCCATCGAACGGATCGTGCGCGACCTTCGGCTGGCGAGCATCTGGACCGGAAGCAATGAAATCATGTCCATGATCATCGCCCACGAATGGTACCGCGAGCATGCCAAACACAAAACCTTACCCATGCTCAGGGATTATGAAAACGATGCTCTGGAGGCCGCGGCTTCGGAAGAACGGATTTTTGAATAACGCACCAAAGGGAGGGAGGTTCGTGTTGCAAAATATCGTAAAGCTTGTCGCCGTTCTGGTCGCCGCCGGGATTCTTGGAAACTGGTTTCTGACCGAGGTCAAAAAGGGAAAAGCCCGAAGAAAGCCGTGGTATGCCCCCTACCTCTCGCCGCCGGGGCTGATCATTCTCGGCATCATCCTTCTGCTTCCGATTATCTGCTGGCTGACCGCCGACTAAATCCACTGGTGGCGCGGTTTTTCGGGACCATTTTTTGTGCCACCC
>CAZFWD010000006.1:0-24431 GCA_964522535.1 uncultured Desulfonema sp. | reverse complement strand
TGCTCTGCGGAAACCTGGGGGTCGAAGGCGGCGGGGTGAACCCGCTTCGCGGCCAGAACAACGTGCAGGGCGCCTGCGACATGGGCGCGCTTCCCAACGTGTTCACCGGATACCAGGTGGTTACCGACGAGAACGCCGTTAAAAAATTCGCCGCGGCCTGGGGGGTCAACAACCTGGTGGCAAAGCCGGGGATGGTCCTGACCGAGATGTTTCCCGCCGCTGAAACAGGGACGATTCGGGCCATGTATGTGATGGGGGAAAACCCGGCCTTAAGCGATCCGGACAAAGGGCATATCGAACACTGCATCAAATCCCTGGCGTTTTTCGTGGTGCAGGACATCTTCCTTACGGAAACCGCCCGATTCGCCGACGTGGTGCTACCGGCCACCTGCTTTGCGGAAAAAGAGGGGACCTTCACCAACACCGAACGGCAGGTGCTGCGGGTGCGAAAGGCCGTAGAACCGCCCGGAAACGCCAAAGAGGACCTCTGGATTCTAAACGCCCTTTCCGAGAAGATGGGATACCAGATGTCCGCAAAAACCGCCAGGGCGCTCATGGAAGAGATCAACACGCTCACCCCGAGCTACGGCGGCATCACCTATGAGCGGCTTGAAAAGGAGCGCTTGGCCTGGCCCTGCCCGGACGTGAACCACCCCGGCACCCCGGTGCTTCACGTGGGCCGCTTTACCCGGGGCAAGGGGCAGTTTTTCGTGATCCAGCACCATGACCCGGCGGAAAACCCGGACAACGAGTACCCGTTTTTGCTTTCCACCGGCCGGGTGGAGGCCCACTTTCATACCGGCACCATGACCCGCCGGGGCACGGGTTTAAACCGGGTTTACCCGGAAAACCTGGCCGAGCTCAACCCGGAAGACGCCGAAAGGCTCGATATCGCAAACGGCGACAGGGTCACCCTCACCTCAAGAAGGGGAAGCATCACCCTTAAGACATGGGTCACCGAACGCTGCCGGCCCGGCATGGTGTTTGTGCCGTTTCATTTTCACGAATCCCCCGCAAACCTGCTGACCATTGCGGCCTTGGATCCGGTGGCCAAGATACCGGAGTTTAAGGTCAGCGCGGTCAAAATCAAGAAAGCCTCTTAAGGGAGTATGTCGAATGGTTGATTTTCTAATCATTCCCGTCATCAAACTGACGATTATTTTTTCCATCTGCCTGTTTCTGATCGCCTACGCCACCTGGCTGGAAAGAAAGGTGCTGGGCCATATTCAGCTCCGGTACGGTCCCATGCGGGTGGGCTGGCACGGGCTGCTGCAGCCCATTGCCGACGGGGTTAAAAACTTCTTCAAGGAGGATGTGGTGCCGGAAAACGCCGACAAGGCGGTTTTTGTGATCGCGCCGGTCATCAGCATATCCGCCGCCATCATCCTGCTGGCGGTCATTCCGTTCGGGGAACCCATTCATATTTTCGGTAAGGAGATTCCCCTATACATCGCCAACCCGAGCATCGGCATCCTGTTTATTCTCGGGTTCGCCACCCTGGGTTCATACGGCACCATTCTTGGCGGATGGTCCTCCGGGAACAAGTACGGGTATATGGGGGGACTGCGCGCATCCGCCATGATCATCAGCTATGAGCTGTCCATGGCCTTTGCGGTCATCAGCGTCATTATGATGAGCGGATCCTTAAGCCTGGTGGACATCGTGGTGGATCAGGAAACCCTCTGGAACTGCATTCGGCAGCCCGTGGCCTTTCTGGTGTTTCTCATCAGCGGCACCGCGGAGCTCAACCGCACCCCCTTTGACATGCCCGAAGCCGAATCCGAGCTCTGCTGCGGCTACAACGTGGAGTACAGCAGCATGAAATTCGCCCTGTTTTTCCTGGCCGAATACACCCACATGTTCGTCTTCGGCGCCCTGGTCACCACCCTTTTTCTGGGCGGATGGCACGGCCCAATGCTTCCGGGCGTGGTCTGGTTCTTTATCAAAACCTTTCTGGTGGTTTTCGCATGCATCTGGGTGCGGGCCACCTTTCCCCGTCTGCGCTACGACAAGGTCATGAAGCTGGAATGGAAGTTTCTTCTGCCCGTGGCCGTGTTAAACGTGGTCGCCACCGGCGGGGCCATGCTGCTTTTCATCTAACAGGAGCAAAAATGGAAAAATCCGACATCATCAATGTCGCCGACAGCCGGGTGGAGAAAGGAAAATACGTCGCCCCCCTCCTCAAGGGGCTGGCCTACACCCTCAAAAACTTTTTTTCAAAGCCGGTCACCCTTCAATACCCGAAGGAAAAAACCGAAAGAAGCCAGCGCTGGCGCGGGCTTCACCAGCTGAATGTGGATGAAAACGGCAACCTGAAATGCGTGGCCTGCGGCCTGTGCGCCAGGGTCTGCCCCTCTCAGGCGATCACCCTCGTCCCTTATGAGGACGAGGGCGGAACCCGGTATCCCAAAAAATTTATCATTGATGAACTGAGGTGCATCTACTGCGGGTTCTGCCAGGAAGCCTGCCCCAAGGGGGCCATCAGCCTGACGCAGGTCTACGATTATATCGATTACCACCGGAGTGATTTCATCTTTGATATTCAAAAACTGAAAAACCCGAACCAGTTTGCGTTTAAGGGGAAGTAAGGGATATGGAAACCATAGCAATCCTGTTTTTAGGGGGGCTGGCGATCGTCACCGCGTTTCTGGTGATCTTTTCCAAAAACACGGTCCACAGCGCCCTCTGGATGGTGGGAAACTGCTTTGTGCTCGCGGTGCTGTTTCTGATGCTAAACAGCCAGTTCATCGCCATCCTTCAGGTCATCGTCTATGCGGGCGCGATCATGATGTTTATCCTGTATGCGATCATGATGCTGAACTTAAGGCATGAAAAGGACGAAGGAAGCCTGCGGCAAAACCTGATCGGAAGCCGCATCATCCTTATTCTTCTTTTTTTCGCAGGGCTGGTGATCATGGGGGTCGGGTTTTCCCCCCTGGCGCTCAAGGGACAGATGGCCAGCGAGGCCGTGGCCCGGTTCGGGGAGGTCAACCTGATCGCCGACTACATCTTTGCCGAAGGGCTGTTTCCCTTTGAGCTGGTGTCGGTGCTGCTCACCGCGGCGGTGGTGGGGGCGGTTTATATGGCAAAAAAAGATTAACCTGTTTTATTTTTTCATTCGCATAAGGAAACGATTCAATGACGGAGCATCAGAGCCTATACCTTGCGTTATCCGCGATCCTGTTCGCCGTCGGCGCCTTCGGGGTACTGACGCGAAAAAACGCCATTGTGGTGTTTTTGTGCATCGAGATCATGCTTGGGGCCGTAAACCTGGCGTTTGTCGTATTCGCTGCCGCCAACCAGTCGGCTGAGGGCCTGTTTATGGTCATGTGCGTCATGGCGGTGGCCGGGGCGGAAGCGGCCATCGGCCTGGCGATCTTCGTCCACCTGTACCGGAAAACCGGCACCATCAACATTGACAAGTTCAACCTGCTCAAATGGTAAAGCGAGGGTTTAACCATGTTTGATTTGGTATGGCTGATTCCCACCCTTCCCGCCGCGGGGGTTCTGATAAACGGCATTCTCGGCCGAAGGATCGAGGCAAAAAGCAAAAGCCTGGTACACTGGATCGCCTGCGGCACGGTCGGGCTATCCTTTCTGATCACCCTGGTCATCTTTATTCAGATGATGGGGCTGGCTCCGGACAAGCGGCTGTATGAATTCACGTGGTTTACCTGGATCTCCGCGGGAAGCTTTCATGTGACCTTCGGGTACCTGATCGATCCGCTCTCCATGCTGATGTGCATGTTCGTCACCGGCGTGGGGTTTCTGATTCATGTCTATTCCATCGGCTACATGTGGCACGATGAGGGGCGGTATTACCGGTATTTCGCCTTCCTCAACCTGTTTATGTTTTCCATGATCACCCTGGTGCTGGCCGACAATTTTCTTCTGATGTTTCTGGGATGGGAAGGGGTGGGGATCTGCTCCTACCTGCTGATCGCCTTCTGGTTCTCGGATCAGGCAAACGCGGTGGCGGGTAAAAAAGCCTTTATCACCAACCGGGTGGGCGATTTCTTTTTCGCCATCGGGCTGCTTCTGCTGGTGACCCATCTGGGCAAACAGGGGATCTGGTCGCTCTCTTTCTCGGATGTGTTTACCCACGCCTCCCTGCTTTCCCCGGGGCTGGTGACGGTGATCTGCCTTCTGTTCTTCATGGGATGCACGGCGAAATCCGCTCAGATTCCGCTATATATCTGGCTTCCGGACGCCATGGCCGGCCCCACACCGGTCAGCGCTCTGATCCACGCCGCGACCATGGTGACCGCCGGGGTCTACTTTGTGGCGCGGTGCAACGTGCTTTATACCATGTCCCCCTTGGCCATGAGCGTGGTGGCGGGGGTCGGGGCGCTGACCGCTTTGCTTGCGGCCACCATCGCCCTGACCCAGAACGACATCAAAAAGGTTTTGGCCTACTCCACGGTCAGCCAGCTCGGGTACATGTTTTTAGGCCTGGGGGTGGGCGCCTTTGCCGCGGGCGTTTTTCACGTGCTGACCCACTCCTTTTTCAAGGCCCTGCTCTTTCTCTGCTCCGGCTGCGTGATTCACGCCATGAGCGGTGAACAGGATATGCGAAACATGGGCGGGTTGCGCAAAAAAATGCCGATCACCTTTTACACCATGGTGATCGCCACCCTGGCCATCATCGGGTTTCCGGGGTTTTCGGGATTTTTCAGCAAGGATGAAATTCTCTGGCAGGCCTTTTCCAGCCCGCACGGAAGCCCGGTGCTCTGGGGCGTCGGGTACCTGACGGCCGCGCTCACGGCCTTTTACATGTTCCGGCTGATCTTTATGACCTTTTTCAATGAAAACCGGGCCTCCAAAGAGGTCCAGGCGCATATTCACGAGGCCCCCGCCTCCATGACCGTGCCTCTGATGGCGCTCGCGGTCTTATCCGTGATCGGCGGGTATATCGGCATTCCCAGGGCGCTGGGCGGAAACAACCTGGTGGAGCACTACCTGGCCCCGGGCGTTGGCCTCGGCGCCGGAAAGCTGCTGCCCGGAACAGGAGAAGCGGTGGCGGCCCACGCGGCGGAAGCAGCCGCGCACGGCTCCTTCACCATGGAATACCTTCTCATGGGGATCACCACCCTGATCGTCCTGGCCGGCATCCTGGTGGCTTATCTGATGTATATGAAAAAACGCAGCATTCCGGAAAACCTGGCGCAAAAGCACCCCGTTTCCTACCGGCTGCTGTTGAACAAGTGGTTTGTGGACGAACTCTATGAAAAAATCGTCATCAACCCGCTTCACGCCCTGGCCGTCTTCTCGTGGAAGGGGATCGACGTCAAGGTCATCGACGGCATGGTCAACGGCACCGCCCGGTTCTTTCTGCGGTGCGGCGGCGCCTTAAAATCGATCCAGACCGGTTACGTGCAGAAATACGCGGTGTCGTTTCTGTTCGGCGCGTTTGTGGTGATCGCCTACTACCTCTACCTGCGTTGAGGCGTCACCGTTAATGAACTTAAAATCACGAAATAGAAAAAAATTGCGCATTTTCCCAGGAGATCATCGATGAACCAACTCCAGTTTCCGATCATCAGCGTTCTGATTTTTTTTCCCCTGCTGGCCTCGCTGGTGCTCGCTTTTATCAGAAACCAAAACGGCAGAAATGACGCGCTTCTGCGGGAAGTCGCCCTAGCGGCCGCCCTCATCGAGTTTACGATTTCCCTTCTGCTGCTGATCAGCTTTGATGCCACAACCCCCCGCATGCAGTACGTGGAACATATCCCCTGGGTGAAAAGCCTCGGCATCAGCTACTACCTCGGCATCGACGGCATCAGCCTCTGGCTGGTTTTGATGACCACCTTTCTGCTTCCGCTGTGCGTGCTCTGCTCATGGACCTACATTGAAAAACGGGTGAAAGAGTTCATGATCAGCATGCTGATGCTGGAAACCGCCATGATCGGGGCGTTTGTGGCCCTGGACCTGATCGTTTTTTATATCTTCTGGGAGTTCATGCTGATTCCCATGTTCCTGCTCATCGGGATCTGGGGCGGGCCCCGGCGCATCTATTCCGCGGTCAAATTCTTCATCTACACGGCGGGCGGAAGCATCTTCATGCTGGTGGCCATCATCTATCTCTATTATCTCAGCTCCCGGACCGCAGGCGCGGGCACCTTCAACCTGCTTGAGCTCTACCGCCTGCACATTCCGGTATCGGCCCAGATCTGGCTCTGCGCCGCCTTTTTCCTGGCGTTTGCGGTCAAGGTGCCGCTTTTTCCCGTGCACACCTGGCTGCCCGACGCCCATGTGGAAGCGCCCACCGCGGGAAGCGTCATCCTTGCCGCCATTCTGCTGAAAATGGGGACCTACGGCTTTTTGAGGTTTGCCATGCCCCTTTTTCCCTATGCGGCGCACAAGTTTCTTCCGGTGATCGCGTTTCTGGCCATCGCCGGTATCATCTACGCCGCCCTTGTGGCCTGGGTGCAGCCGGATATGAAAAAGCTGGTGGCCTATTCCAGCGTGAGCCATCTCGGGTTCGTGATGATCGGGCTGTTCGCCTTAAACATTCAGGGAATCGAGGGGGGCATCTACCAGATGCTCAACCACGGATTAAACACCGGGGCCCTCTTTATCCTGGTCGGCATGATCTATGAGCGCCGCCATACCCGGCTCATGGACGACTTCGGCGGGATCGCACGGGTGATGCCGGTATTTGCCACCTTCCTGATGATCATCACCCTGGCCTCCGTGGCGGTTCCGGGGACCAACGGGTTCGTGGGCGAATTCATGGTGCTGGTGGGGACCTTTAAAACCTATCCGGTGTTCGGGGTGTTTGCGGTTTCCGGAATGATCCTGGGCGCGACCTACATGCTCTGGATGTACCAGCGGGTGATGTTCGGCCCGGTCACCATTGAGGCCAATAAAAACCTTCCGGACTTAAATGCGCGGGAAATCGTCACCCTGCTTCCCATCGCGATTATGGTCTTTGTGATGGGGGTGTTTCCCGGCCTGTTTCTGCGGAAGATGGATGTATCGGTGGAGCACTTTATCGCCCAGTACAACCACAAGTACGAGCTTTCCGTCAAAGAGGTCAACGGCGAGCCCTTGACTCAGCTCGCGGGTATTCACCCTTTGCGGTAAATCTGGAGGAAATCAACGGATGGAGACCTTGACATTCACACGGCCGGCAATGAACTTTATATCGATTCTGCCGCAGATCATTCTAACGGCAACCGGGTTGCTGGTGCTTTTGGCCGGGGCGTTTAGGGACAAAAACAGGCCGTTGAGTGGGTTTATCGGCTACCTTTCCCTTTTCGGAGCGGTTCTGGCCACCCTCAGCCTTTTTATTAAACAGCAAACCCCTTACCTTTCCAGCGCCTTCTCCGGAATGATCCTGACCGACCGGTTTTCCTTCTTTTTTTCGCTCATCCTCTGCATGATTGTGGTTCTGACGATCATGGTCTCCTTGAACTACCAAAATTTTTTCAAACAGCTCAATTCCGAGGCCTATTACGCCCTGGTCCTGTTTGCCGGGGTGGGGATGATCTCCATGGCCGCGGCGGGCAACCTGATTGTTCTGTTTGTCGCCCTTGAAACCATGTCCATCTCCATCTACGCCCTGACCGGGTTCCACAAGCAGGAATTAAAATCCACCGAAGCCGCCCTGAAATACTTTCTTCTGGGCGCGTTCGCGTCCGGGTTTTTGCTCTACGGCTTCGCCCTGGTCTACGGCGCCACCGGAAGCCTTGACATCATCAAGATCGGACGGTTTATTGAGGATTATCCGGAAATCCTTCATTCAAAACTGCTGATCGCCGGGCTGGCGCTGATGACCGCCGGCTTCGGGTTTAAGATATCCATGGTGCCCTTTCACATGTGGACGCCCGACACCTACGAAGGCGCGCCCACATCCATCACGGGGTTTATGGCCACCGGGGTCAAGGCGGCCGCCTTTGCCGCGCTGATCCGGGCGATCCTGGTTCCCCTCGCCCCGCTGCAGATGGACTGGACGGCCATCATGTGGGCCGCGGCCTTTCTCACCATGACGGTGGGCAATATCATCGCCCTGGTTCAGGATAATGTCAAAAGAATGCTGGCCTATTCGAGCATCGCCCACGCGGGATATATCCTGGTGGGGTTTGTCGCCGGAACCCGGCTCGCCCAGACCGGCATGCTCTTCTACCTGATGGCCTATGCCTTCATGAATATCGGTGCGTTCGGTGTTCTGGCGCTGCTGGGGAAAAAAGAGGGGGAATACGACCATATCTCTGATTTTTCGGGCCTGGGCGCCAAATACCCGGCCATGGGAATCGCCATGGCGGTGTTTATGTTCTCCCTGGCCGGAATCCCGCCCACCGGCGGATTCATGGGCAAGTTTTACATCTTCACCGAAGCCCTGCGGTCCGGCTATATCTGGCTGGTCATTTTCGCCGCCCTAAACAGCGTGGTTTCGATCTACTACTACCTTCGGGTGATTCTGGTCATGTATTTTCAGGCGCCCGAGCATCCGATTACCATGCCGGCGCCTTCTCCCGCCATTGTGATCGCCCTGACCGCGGCGACCGGTGCCGTGCTTCTCATGGGGATCGTTCCGGCGTATTTCTGGAGCCTGGCGCATCATGCCGTGTTCAGCCTGATATAGGTCTCATGCGATTTATACAAATAACCCTGCAAAAAAAAATCATGAACAGCAGAACAGCCCTGGCGGCGTTTTTCATCGGGATCATGCTTTTCGGTTCGGCGGGACTTTGCCAAACCGCTGTGCTCGAGGTCTCTCCCGACCTGGAACGAATCCTGGACCGGCTTGAAAAACGTTACAACGCCGCTGATTTTTCCGCCGACTTCTTCCAGGAATCGATTTTAAAGGCCATGGACATCACCGATACCGCCGCCGGAAGGGTATGGTTCAAGCACCCCGGCATGATGCGGTGGGCATATGAAACCCCGGAAGCCTATGAGATCATCACCAACGGGCGCGAATTATGGATTTACCGGCCCGCGGACAGACAGGTGGTGACCGGTGACGCCCTGGCATACTTCAGCAATGGAAAAGGCGCAAGCTTCCTGTCCAACTTCAGTCTGGTCAGGGAAATGTTTGCGGTCAGCCGGGCCACACCCGCTGACGCTGAGCATCACTATGCCTTAAAACTCATTCCCCTTGAAAAACAGCTAGACCTGTCGGAAATCTTTGTAAACCTGGATAAGAACAGCCTTGATATCGTCAGCGTGACCACCTTAAACGCATACGGCGATAAGACCACCATTCGGTTTACAAACCTAAACTTTGAAAAGGATATGGACGCATCCCTGTTTAATTTCAAGATACCCGAAGATGCGGATGTGGTCCGGCTTGAATGAATTTTGGTTCGCCTGTTCTGAAAGAAGAATTCTAAATGTCCCGTCAGATCGTTGACAGAATAAAACGCCTGGCAAAGAAAAAAAACGCAATTATCCTGGCCCACAACTACCAGCCGCCGGAAATCCAGGATATCGCCGATCTGTGCGGCGACTCCCTTGAACTGAGCATCCGGGCGTCAAAAACCGACGCCGACATCATCGTCTTCTGCGGGGTTTCCTTCATGGCGGAAACCGCGGCCATTGTCTCGCCGGACAAAAAGGTGCTGCTTCCTCGAGCAGACGCCGGCTGTCCCCTGGCGGATACGGTGACCCCTCGAGCCCTTAAAGCAAAAATCGCCGAAAACCCCGCCATGCCGGTGGTCACCTATGTCAACTCCACCGCGGATGTAAAGGCGGTCTCCACCATCTGCTGCACCTCCGCCAACTCGGTCAAGATCGTAAACAGCCTTTATGAAAACACGGTGATGATGGTTCCGGACAAAAACCTCGCGGCCTACACCGCCACCCAAACCGGCAAAACCATTTGTCCCTGGAACGGGTATTGCCCGATTCATGAAAACCTCACGCCGGAGGCTGTTTTAAGGCAGAAGCAGGCGCACTCCGATGCCGTGTTCATGGCCCATCCCGAATGCCGGCCCGAAGTGCTGGCGCTTGCGGATATCGTCGCCAGCACCTCCGGCATGCTGAAGGCAGCAAAGGAGTCCAAACATAGCTCTTTTATTATTGGAACCGAGATCGGGCTGCTTCATCCCCTGCAAAAAGAAAACCCGGGAAAAATCTTTTATCCCGCATCCCCGCTCATGGTCTGCGCGGACATGAAGAAAATCAGGCTTGAAGATGTGCTTCGCTGCCTGGATGGAATGACCGGCGAGGTAAGGCTGCCCGAGGAAATCCGGCGTTTGGCCTACGCGGCGGTTTGCCGAATGATCGAACGCTAACATCGGTGCTCTATGAGATAAAGCCCCTCTTCGCGCACGACCTGACCGTCATTGATCAGCAGATCCAGGTTCTTTCGAATCATGTTTTTTTCAAACACCTCCTGAACGAAGGTTCCCTTGAGCCGATTGCCGTAAAACGGGGAGGCGGCCGCTATCTGATCCAGGGTGGCCGGCGGATCGCATAACGCCAGCACCTTCCGTCGGTGCCACTCGAACATCTTCAGAAACCGGTCAAACGCGGGTTTTGCCGCATCCTTTTTTATCGGCGGTTTATGGGAGGAACAGACCTGTTCATAGGGAAGCCTCATGATTTTTCGTATCCCGTCGATAAACGGCAAAATGGCGCATTCCGGGTTGCCGTACCATGGGCCAAACGTTGAAAAATCAATGTCCGTACTCAGCAGGGTGCCGGTACGGCGCTCAAAAAAACAGTAATGGTCATTCAGATGGCCGGGGCTGTGAAGGGCCTCCAGCCGGACCGGTCCGAAATCCAGGATATCGCCGTTTTGATAGCGTTCCGCGGGAAGCGGCAGCGGCGTGACCGGCAGCATGCTTTTTATAAAGGACACCCATTTTTCCCCTTCTTTTCGGGAGCCGGTAAACCGGGTTCCCAGATCCAGAAGGTCATGGACCTCCGGCCCGGTTTCCCGAGGCAGCATCAGGGGTCGGTCCTTGAGCAGATCAAAACCGGCGATATGATCCGGATGGGGATGGCTGATGATCACGCGGTCGATGCGCTTGGCCCGGTCGATGGCCTGAAGTTTTTCCCATCCGATGCCGGTATCGATCAGGACGGTTTCGGTGCCGGTGATCAGAAACGCATTGCAGTAGGGAAATCGGCCGCTGCTTTCCCCTTCAATCAGGTAAAGATTCTCGGCCAGCAGAATCACGCCTCTTCCTTCGAACGCTTTCAAGCCGCCTCCTGATTTTTGCCAAAACGGGAAAAAGTTTATCCCATCCACACACCGTCACCGTCCGCAACAACACCTTTTCCGACGAAGCATCCATGCGCATAAAAAATACATCCGTGTCAACCCCTTTCTAAATAAAAACTGAGCGTTAAAACTTGACGCAAATCACAAACCTTGCCATATAATCGGTATTAAAAACGGGTTCCGGCTTTTTATCGTGCTGAAACGAATTGCTTCGTTTACCAAAAAATCCGTCGAAGGGGTTATGGAGAAAACATTTTGGAACCGTTGCAGGATAACGAAAAGGACGCGCTGATCATTCACGGCGTATTCGCGCTGGTGTGCGCCTTTGTGTTGATCGTTCCCGCTGCTCCAAAGATCGGCATCCGTTTGCTTGCGCTGGTGATCATCTATAACCTGATCATGCCGCTGTGGGGACTGATCCGGCGGGACCGCAACCTGATCAATCTGTGGCTGTTTTCATTGATCCTCAGCCTGCTTCAGGTGTTCCCCGACTGGTTTCTGTCCCAACAGCTCAATGTGCTGGCATTTCCGAAAGACGGATGTTTTAAAATCGGCACGGTTTCCCTCTATATGGCCGGGCTGTGGGCGATCCCCATCTTCATTATCGTTTTTATCGGCGAGCGGGTTTACGTGAGATACTCCAAACGGGCCGCCTACGCCGTGGTGGCGCTGATTTCCCTGATCCTCTTTGCCGGATCCGAACAGACCCTGTGGATGCTGCCGTCCTGGTACGCCCAAAATGTCCTCATGATCGGGCATGTCGCCGTCTACATTATTGTCCCGGAAATCCTTCTGGGCCTGGCCGCCTATTTCGCCTATCAGCACGTCACCAAACTCTCCCACTGGTACAAGTTTCCTGCCGCATTTTCCGTCATGCTCTTCTATCTGGGCAGCGCGACCTTCTTTTATTTCTTGGTCGAGCAGGTCGTCATTCAGTAAAATTTCAGCCTATCATCGAACCGGCCTGAAGCAGCCGGCCGCTTTCGCCCTTTTTCGCATCCATCCGCATCCGGTTCGCCGTTATAAAACCGACTACGGGTTCGTGCACCAGCCGGATTCAGACGGCTTGAAAAATAAGGCAGGCATCTTGGAAGGATGAGGGACAACCGGGCTATCATTTTCATTTGCGCATGGCTGTTTTCGAAGCGCGGTTTTCCCTCGAATGAATAAAATCTTTTCATCAACCGGGGCGAATACCGACGATCGATCGGGCCGCCATGCGGCCGGTCAGGATGCAGTTGGAGATAAACAGGCCCTCCAGGGAGCGCCTGCCGTTGCTTCCGCCCCCTCCGAAGCCGGCGGCCTCGCCCACCGCGTAGAGGCCGGGCACCGGTTCCCCCTGAACATTCATCACCCGGCTTTCCAGGTCTGTCTGAATTCCGCCGAGGGATTTTCGAATGAGAATATGCATTCGAATGGCGATCAGGGGAAGGGCCTTTGGATCGACGATTTTCTGGAATTTGCAGGTCCGGAGTTTATCCCCCCGGAAATTCCGGAACTGGGCGATGCGCCTCAGCTGATCGTCCGCGTAAAACGCGGGGCCACGGTCGATCTGGGCATCGTATGCGGCGATATCGATAGAAAGGATTCCAGGATCGACATCCTCGGACCCGGTCAGGCTGTTCATCCTTGCAGCCAGTTCTTCCGCGGAGGTGGCGGTGACGAACTCCTTAGAATCATTGATCATTTCCTCAAGAAGGTCCTTCTGCCCGAACAGAATCGCCCGAATCAATCCTAAAATGTCCCTGTCCCGGATCGCCGGGTTGTGCTCCGCGCCGGAAATCGCCAGTTCCTTTAAGCCGATTTTCCGGTTTAGAATCAGCCAGGAATACTTTTTCCGCTGTTGACAGATCCGGTGCCAGAGAAAACGGTTGTCGTAATATCCGACCAGCGGCTGCGGACCGATCCGGCGCCCCCGGTAGTCCATCCAGAGGGCGGACCGGAACGGAATGACGGAAAGCCCGTGTTCCGCGAACCTGGGCTTCGGGTGGGCGATGCCGCCGGGATAGTTCCACAGGTGCTGAAGGTTGGTGACAGCTCCGCCCGCCGCCAGGGTTTGATCATGTAGTTCGCCGTTACAATAGGGGTGGGTTCCGATAAACAGCCGCTCCGGCGGATCTCCCAGATCCGCCGGCCAGTTTTTTCGAATCCGCTCCAGATCGCCCCCGATTCCTCCGGTGGCGATGACGATCGCATCCCCCGTGGCCCTGAAGGGTTCCCCGGTGGCTTCGATCACCCCGGAGCACGCATTTATTCGAGAGCCGGAACGATCCAGATGCCGAACGTAATGACCGAAACAGAGCTGAAGCCTGTTCTTGTTCGCGTGATGAATCATTCGATCGATCAGCCTTCGCGTCAGCGCGTAACCGGTCCCCCAGGTGACATGATACCGGGGAAGGGTGTTGCCGGGGGTATAAAGCCCCCTCTCGACCCACACCACCTGGGGCAGAAACTTGATCCCTTTTTCGCGGACCCATTCGTAGACCTCGGACCGGCAGGTATGGCAGTACAGCTCCGCCCACTTTCGGGGGAACACATCGCGCTCCGTCAATTCTGAATATCTCAGCCAGTCGGAAAGAAAAAGCTCCGCTGAATCCGCGATTTTACACCTTTTCTGTTCCGGGGTGTCGACAAGGAGCATCCCTCCGAAGGCGGTGACGGCCTGTCCCCCGAAATTTTTCCGGCGGTCCCGGTCCAGCAGAATGACGCTCTTGTCGTATTCAAGCAGTTCCAAGGCCGTTGTGATGCCGGCAATACCCCCGCCGATGATAACGGCATCCGCCTGGTATTTTTTTTCCGAGGCCATGTCTCGATTCGGCTTTATGGTCAATAGGTTAATTCATCGTCATCGCCCTGCCCTTATCAAAGGCGGCAAGGTTTTTCTCCACCTTGTCGGCGGGCAGCCTCTGGGCGATCACCGTTTCAAAGAGATGCCGCTCCAGGGGCAGGTCGCCGGTGCCGGCTAGGGCGCCGATCAGCATGATGTTGCTAAAAATCGGGTTTCCCAGCTTGACGGCCTCATCCGTTGTGTTTAAAAGCCAGACCCGGCCCGACAGCTCGGACAGCCACTGCCGGTGCTGTTCCACGGTCGGATAGGCAAACTCGCCGCAGATCACGTTAACCGAATAAATCGGCCGCATGTTGCAGATCACCTTGACATCCGGGTTCCCGAGTTCGCCCAGCACGCGGATGGCCTCCGCCGGTTCCATGGCGACGATCATGTGCGCCCTGCCTTTGGGAATCTGGGGGGAAAAGGCGGTATCTTCGGAAATCCGAAGATCGCTGCGGACGGCGCCCCCCCGCTGGGATGCGCGGAAGGTTTCGCCGATGGTGATCTTGTAGCCGAGCAGCGAGAGCATGTTCCCGATCAAACGGGAGGCCATCACATTGCCCTGCCCCCCCACACCGGTGATCACCAGGTTGTATGGGTTATGCTTCAGGGGAGTCATCAGGCCGCCTCCTTTCCGCTGGACGCCGACGGGGTTTTTTGAATTGCGCTCGCAGGGCAGATGGACGCACAGACCCCGCATCCGGTACACAGAATCGGATCGATCCGGGCTTTTTTGATCTCCTTGTCCCAGACCAGACCCGGGCAGCGGAAAATGCGGGTGCACAGCCGGTTGCAGCCGCATTCCTCCCCGATGCACAGCTCCGTGTCCACGGTCATTTCAAATTTTTTTACCCCCTTCTTTTCAGGGCTTAACGCGCACACCTGTTTGAGGATCAACACCTTGGTCCCTTTTTTCTCCAAAAGCTGAAACAGGGTTTCCTGGGTCTTTTCTACCTCAAAGGGATCGCTGATCCGGACCTTGGCCCCGATGGCTTCGCAAACCTTGGCGATATCAACGGCTTCGGCGACATCCCCCACGGCGTTTCTTTCAATCCCGGGATGCGGCTGGAATCCGGTCATGGCGGTGCCGCTGTTATCCAGGATCACCATCATCATGTTCGCCCGGTGGTGAACGGCATTGACCAGGGCGAGCATGCCGGTATGAAAAAAGGTGGAGTCGCCGCATACCGAAAGCACCGGCTGCTCCATGCCAAAGGATTCCAGCTTGCCGAATCCGCTGGCCAGTCCGGTTCCCGAGCCCATGGCATGCGCGGTCTTGAGGGTGCCGAAATTGCTCGGCGACAGCCCCATGGTGTAGCACCCCACATCGCCGCACACAAAGCCCTGCCGGTGATCCGTCTGGAGCACGTTTTCAATGGACCAGAGCGACGCCCGATGGGGGCATCCCGGACAGAATGTCAAATCCCTGGCGGGCGCGCCGAAAAACACCCGTTCGCTGACTTTTTTTTCGTATGCTTCGGGCCTCTGGTCAAGACGGAGGCCGGTGATGCCGGCCAGGGCGCCGGCGACCAAATCCGGCCGCATTTCGCCGGTACCGGGAAGGGTGCCGTCCCGTTTTCCCAAAATGGGTGTGATGCCGATCTCCGAAGCCATTTCATAAGCCAGCACCTTGAGATTTTCTTCCAGAAACGGCAGGACTTCCTCCACCACAAGGACCTTGCCGGCCGCCTGCACATGTTTTCGAATCAGCTGCTTCGGCAGCGGCCAGGTGGTGGCCAGCTTCAGGATCCCCACCCGGCTCTGCAAACCCAGCAGGTGAACCGCCTCGATGCTGTATAAGGCGCAGGCGCTGCTGGTGATGATCAGGACCTCGGGGTTCTCCGGCCCCGTATAGCTGTTGAACGGACAGTCTTCGAACCGTTGCTCGGCTTTTTTGATCTTTTCCTGCAGCTGGGGGTGCTTGAAGAAAATGGGCAGGGTCATCACCGTTCCGGTCATCTGGTCTAAAATGAATCCGTCATGCCGGAACACCGCTTTCCTTTCGACCTTCGGCAGATCATCCAGGATGACCTGGCCGCTGGCATGGGAAAGCCGGGTGGTGCTTCGAATAAAAATGATGCTTCGGAGCTCTTCGGACAGCTCATAGGCCCATTTGACAAGGTCCTTGGCCTCCTGAAAGCCGCCGGGTTCCAGAAGCGGAATTTCCAGCATCTGGGCGAAATGCCGCATCTCCCCTTCATGCTGGCTGGAATGGGCGTTGGGGTCGTCGCAGGCCACCAGGACCATGCCGCCCCGGGTTCCGGATAATGCCAGGTGCAGCAGGAAATCGGACGCCACATGGACGCCGTTCATTTTCATGGTGCACAGGGAACGAAGCCCGGCCAGCGACCCGGCGGCGGCGACCTCCGCGGCCACCTTTTCATTGACGGACCACTCCACATACATGTTCCGGTCTTTGGCCACCCTGCTCAGGTTCTCGATGATATCCGAAGAAGGCGTGCCCGGATATCCGGCGACCACCTGGACACCGGCCTCAAGAGCGCCGCGGGCGATCGCCTCGTTTCCCATGAGCAGGCGCTGTTCGCCTTTTTTCCCTTCAAGTATTGCCGACATGATCTTCCTCCGGTTCGATGCGCATTCCTTCAATGACGGCCGGATTCACGCGAAGCACGGCATGTCCGTCGTCCGCGGTATTCAGGCAGCCGTCTTTCAGGGCCTGGCGAAAGGCCCTGGCTTTCTTGCCGCCGGCCGCCGTGCAAAGGTGTTCGAAGCTTTCCTTCGGCATCCGGTCTGTGACCAAAAATCCCGATTTTTCGGCGCCGTCCACGAGCTCCGCGCCCTTTTCGGTCCGAATGATCAGGGTGTTCCATTCGGAACTGGCCTCCGAGACGCCCACGGAAACGTCGGCCCATTCGGCCGTCATATCCGGACAGATCGAACAGGAACGGGGCACCATGGGCCGGATTTCGGAAAGCGGAAGCCTGATCTTATCATCCACCGTCGTGACGATCAGGACCTCCGAGGGGGGCGGCGGAATATCGAGTTTCTTTATTTTTTCGACGTCCATCCTGGCCGAGAGGTACTTGACAAGCTCCCGGGCGTCCAGGGTCCAGGTGCAGAACAAACCGACGGTTAAACCGACCGTGTCCTCAAAATCCTCCCGGTTCAGGGGATTGGTCCGGATCTTTGCCACGGCGGTGAGCTGGCAGGGCGTGCCCACGATCCCCACGCGCTTGAATTTGAGTTCCTGCGCCCTGTTGAGCATGGATAACGTAGGAGCGGTGACATACTTCGAAGATGCGCACCGGACTGCATCCTCCGGTCGCGTGACCAGCTTCGGGACCGGAAACAATCCTTTCCAGTCGGTCAGCACCGCGGCATCGATTCGCCCTTTCCTCAGGGCATGGGTCACCAGCGCTGAAACCGTGCCGCCGGCCTGGAAATTGCCGGGGATCATGTTGGGTCCCGCCTTTGAAATCAACACCTTCTGATAGGAACCCAAAGGAGTTCCCTCGTATGCTTTACCGAACAGAAAATTCGAAATCTCGTCCAAGTCCACTTCGGCTTTCGGGCAATAGGCATGACACCGGCCCTGCTGCCGGGTGCAGGAAAAAAGCATGCTGGTCTTTCCTTTGTAGCTCTTGAAATAGGGGCACATCTCCGTGCAGGCCCCGCAGCCGATACAGAAATCCTTGTTTAAAACATCCGCCACCAGTTCATTGGGGCCAAAGACTCGCATTGGACCTCCTTCTGAATCACTGCGTTGACAAAAGCGACGCCTTTCCACCGGTTCCTGGGGTTATGATGGGCTGGCTCAACCTTCTTGACTATATACGCGTTTGAGTAAAAAAGTAAACCCGCAAACAAAACTGATGATGATGCATTAGTAAAGTCAACTGTGAGCGAGATTGAGGCTTTGAGGAAATAAGCCTCGAAAGACTCACGAAGCGAACAGTTTGGACTTTACTATCCCATCATATCTTCACGGCTGGCTTTGCGAAGCCAGTTCCCCAAGGGTTTGAAGCACGGCGGCGGCATGGCCTTTTACGGAAACCTTGGGCCAGATCTTATGAATCGCCCCATCCGGGCCGATGAGAAAGGTGGAGCGGACAATTCCCATATACTCCCTTCCGGCCATTTTCTTTTTCGCCCATACCCCATATGCCTTCAGCACCCGATGTTGTGGATCGGAAAGAAGGGTCACCCCCAGATGCTGCTTTTCAATAAACCTGCGATGGGATGCCGGGGAATCCGCGCTGACCCCAACCACCACGGCCCCGGCGGATTCGAACTCCGGAACAAGCGCCGTGAAATCCTTTGCTTCCGTCGTGCATCCGGAGGTGTTATCCCGGGGATAGAAATAGAGCACCCGCCATTTTCCGGCGGTATCGGATAAACGCCAGGGCTTGCCGTCTGGGTCCTCAAGGGTGAAATCCGGCGCCATATCATCTGCGCTCAGTCTTCTCATGAAAGGCTCCTTTTTTTGTCGGTCAACGCGTGTGAGAGGTTTTCGCTACATCTATATACCCTATTGCAAGCCTGATCTCAAGGGCCGGATCAGGGGGGTTTTCAAGCCGCACGCCAGAAAAAGCATTGTGGCGCAAGCCGTATCCGTGGTATATAAAAGATCATAAAAATATGGCGGATGGCGGCGTTTCAGGCCACGGTCTTTCCATTGTTTTGCAAAAAACCTGACAGTATCAAACCGCTGAGGCCAAAACGCGAAGACAGGCGCAAGGGGATTCAAAGACCGTCTGCAAAACGATCAACCCGAAACAAACAGCGTGCATTCCATGAAAACCAGTTACTGGCCCGATGATTATGTCCGGAAAAAAAGGACGGCCGCACAAGCCCTGGCCACGCTGAAATCCGGACGGCGGATCTTTATCGGCAGCTCCTGCGGTGAACCGCAGCATCTGGTCAAAACCCTGGTGGAAAACGCGGATCAGTTCTCCGACCTTGAAATCGTCCGGCTGATGGGCCTGGCGGATTCCCCCATCACCCGGCTGGCCGAACAGAGCCGGCGCAACAACTTTCACGTTAGGAACATTTACCAGGGCTCCGGCGATGTCCGGCATCTGGAATCCAGCCGGCCGTTTATCACCCCCATCCACATGTCGGCGGTTCCGGACCTGTTTAGAAAAAAACAGTTGCCCCTGCACGCCGCACTGATCCAGACCTCGCCGCCGGACGATTTCGGCTGGATGAGCCTGGGCATTTCGGTGGACGTAGGGTTCGCCGCCGCCTATTCGGCGGATATCGTCATTGCCCAGGTCAATCCCCAGATGCCCCGCGTGCTGGGTCACAGTTTTATTCATGTCAACGATGTCGATGTTATCGTAGAAAAGGACGAACCGCTTCTAACCATCGCCGACATTCCCGAATTTGAATCAGCCCACAAAATTGCCAGGCTGGTGGCCAACCTGATCGAAGACGGATCCACCTTTCAACTGGGCCTGGGCGCCACGCCCAAGGCCATCCTGCTGGCGCTTTCAAACAAAAACGACCTGGGGGTCCATACGCAGTTTGTCATCGACGGCATCATGGACCTGGTCTCCCGGGGGGTCATTACGAACCGCTACAAGGGGCTCAACGAGGGGAAAACCGTGGCCAGCAACGCCGTGGGCACGCGGAACCTCTATGATTTTGTCCATGACAACCCCTCCCTGGAGTTTTTTCCGGCCGATTATATCAACGATCCCGGCGTGATCGCTCAGCACAACAAAATGGTGGCCGTCAACCTGGTCAAGGAGATGGACCTGACCGGGCAGGCCTCGGTGGATGCCCTGCCGCTCAACTATTTTGCCGGGGTCTCCTCCGTCCTTGATTTTATCCGCGGCACCGCCGCGGCGTCCGCCGGCAAATCGATCCTGTTGATCCCCAGCACCTCCGTGGATAAAAAGACCAGCCGGATCGTGCCGCAGCTGACCGGCAACGTCGTGATTCCCATGAGCGACGTCACCTATGTGGTCAGCGAATACGGCGCGGTCAATCTGTTCGGAAAAAACCTTCAGGAAAGAGCCACGGCCATGATCACCCTGGCCCATCCCGATTTTCGGGAAGAACTGTTTGACCAGGCCCGGCGCCTGGGCCTGCTGACGCCGGGACGCCGGCTGGGCGAATCCCTGCGCAGCGTTTACCCGGCCGGCCTGGAAGAGACCCGCACCATCGGGAACCAGTCCGTCAAGTTCCGCCCGGCCAAGGCCGTGGACGACCGCCGGATTCAGGAGCACTTTTACAACCTGGACAAAAAAGACGTGTTCTCCCGGTTTTTTCAGGTTAAAACCTGTTTTTTCAGGGACGATATCGAGGGCATGTGTGAAATCGATTACATCAAAAACCTCACTCTCCTGGCGGTCACCGGCGAGTTCGGGTTCGGCGAGGTGATCGGCATCGGCGCCTATATGCTGGAGCCGGACAGCAACCTGGCCGAGGTCGCCTTTTCGGTCAGCCGGCCCTGGCAGGGGAAAAGAATCGCCGCCACGATCCTGCACAAGCTGGCCCAGGCCGCCATGGAAAACGGCATCGACGGTTTGGTGGCCTATACCGAACCGGCCAACATGGCCATGAGAAAGCTGTTTTCGACCCTGCCCTATGCGATAAAAACCAAGCGGGATACGGATGTGCTGATCCTTACCTGCCGTTTTGACCCAATTCCGGGGCCCCCGGCATCAAAGCCCGGTTAACCGGAAATTGTGATGTTGAAAATGTTTCGACAGGAAAACTTTAAGGAGACACCCCATGACCGAATTTCAAAAGGCCTATGACGCCCACTTGGCAGACTTTCAAAAAACCGCGCATATCAGAGGAATGGACGCCTACCGGGAACGCTACCGGGAATCGATCAACAACCCCGAAGCCTTCTGGGCCGAACAGGCCGATCAGTATCTGACCTGGAATAAAAAATGGGATTTCGTCCTGCGGTATGACTTTAACGAGGCGCGGATCGCATGGTTCGGCGGCGGAAAGCTCAACGCGTCCTATAACTGCCTGGACCGCCATCTGGACGCCATGGCCGACAAAACCGCCTATCTCTGGGAAGGCGATGATCCTTCGGATTCGAAAGCCTACACCTACGGCGATCTTTACCGGCAGGTCAACGCCTTTGCCGCGGCGCTTAAGGAAAAAGGGGTTCGAAAAGGCGACCGGGTCATCATCTATCTGCCCATGATCATCGAGCTGCCGGTGGCCATGCTGGCCTGCGCTCGCATCGGGGCGATTCACAGTGTCGTGTTCGGCGGGTTCAGCGCCGAGGCCATCGCCAACCGCATTCAGGACTGCGGGGCCAGGGTGGTGATCACGGCCGACGGCGGTTTCCGCTCGGGGAAACCGGTGGCGTTGAAAAAAAATGTGGATGAGGCGCTGAAAAAGTGCCCCGACGTGGAAACGGTGATTGTCGTCAACCGCGTCGATTCCAAAATCACCTTGAACCCGGACCGGGAATGCTGGTGGCATGAGATCACATCAGCCCCCGGACTGCCCGATGACGTGCCCCCGGAGCCTATGGACGCCGAAGATCCGCTGTTTATCCTTTACACCAGCGGCAGCACCGGCAAGCCCAAGGGGGTGGTGCACACCCACGGGGGCTACCTGGTGTACACAGCCATGACCACGGAATATGTGTTTGATCTTCATTCAGACGAGGTGTTCTGGTGCACGGCGGACATCGGCTGGATCACCGGCCACAGCTATATTGTCTACGGGCCGCTGATCAACGGGTTTACCAGCGTCATCTTCGAAGGCGTGCCCAGCTATCCCGGTTTTGACCGCTTCTGGGCCATCGTGGAAAAATACCGGGTGAATAAATTCTACACCGCCCCCACCGCCATTCGGGCCCTGGCCAAGGAGGGGGAAGCCCACGTCAAAAAACACGACCTGTCCAGCCTGCGGCTTTTGGGGACCGTGGGCGAACCCATCAACCCGGAGGCCTGGCGCTGGTATTATCATCACATCGGCCGGGACCGGTGCCCCATCATCGATACCTGGTGGCAGACCGAGACCGGCGGCCACATGCTGACCCCCCTGCCCGGGGTGGCGCCGATCAAGCCCGGCTCCTGCGCCTTTCCCTTTTTCGGGGTGGATCCGGTCATTCTGGACGACGCCGGGGAGGAGGTCAAACATCCGGAGGAAGAGGGGTTTCTCTGCATTCAAAAGCCCTGGCCGGGCATGGCCCGAACGGTCTTCGGCGACCATGAACGGTTTATCTCCACCTATTTCAGCCAGGCGCCGGGCATGTATTTCACCGGGGACGCCGCCAGAAAGGACGAGGACGGCTATTTTTGGATCATCGGCCGGATCGACGACGTCATCAATGTGTCCGGCCACCGCCTGGGCACCGCGGAACTGGAATCCGCCCTGGTGCTGCACGATCACGTGGCCGAGGCCGCGGTGGTGGGGTTCCCCCATTTCATCAAGGGACAGGGCATCTACGCCTTTGTCATTCTCAAGACCGGCCGGTCCCCCTCGGCGGAACTGAAAAAAAAGCTGATCGCCCTGGTCCGCCGGGAGATCGGACCCATCGCCACCATCGACGTGATTCAATGGGCCGAAGGCCTGCCCAAGACGCGAAGCGGCAAAATCATGCGCCGCATTCTGAAAAAAATCGCGGCCGACAAGCTCGACGAGCTGGGGGACACCTCCACCATCGCCGATGAATCGGTGATTGAAAAGCTGATCAAGGATAAGGTGGACATTTCGGTCCTGTAACCCTCACCATCGCAAGGAGCCTGCTTCATGCGTCGCCGCGTCGGCATATCCAGAGATGACCGTTTCCTTCTTCATAAAACCGGTCCTTCCCATCCGGAAAGCCCGTCCCGGCTGCATTCGGTCTACCGAATGCTGGACCGGTCTTTCGCCGACGCCCTGCTCACCGTAACCCCCCAGCCCGCGACCCTCGACCAGCTGGAACTGGTCCATACGCCGGGCTACGTGGAAAAAATACTAAAAACCGCGGACCAAAAAATCACCAGCCTGGCGCCGGACACCCCGGTCAGCGGCCAGTCCTATTTGGCGGCCTGGCTGGCGGCCGGCGCCTGTATTCAGGGCATCGATTGCCTGATGAACGGCGACTGCCGGGCGTTTTTCGCCCTGGTCCGCCCGCCGGGTCATCACGCCCTGCCGGACCGGGCCACGGGCTTCTGCCTGCTCAACAACCTGGCCATCGCCATTCGCTACGCCCAGATGAATTACAACCTTGAAAAAATTCTGGTCATCGACTGGGATGTGCACCACGGCAACGGACTAAACGATATCTTCTACCGGGAGAATGGCGTGTTCTACCTTTCCTCCCACGATTTGATGCTGTTTCCTTATTCCGGCGCCCTGGAGGAGACCGGCGCGGCCGAGGGCCTGGGGTTTACGGTCAACATGCCCCTTTCCCGCGATTTTCACGACGGCGATGTCGCGCACCTCTACCGGACCATCCTGACCCCGGTGTTTGCCCGGTATACGCCGTCTTTGGTGGTTATCGCGGCCGGGTTCGACGCCCATGCCGATGATCCCCTGGGCCGTTGCGCCTGGAGCGAAAGGGCCTACTTTCTCCTGATGCGGCTGGTTTGTGAACTGACCGACGCCGACGAAATTCCGATCCTGCTTTCCTTAGAGGGCGGGTATGACCCGGCCGCCAACGCCGCCTCGGTCAAGGCCGTCCTGGAAGCGCTCACCGCTGAGGATTCGGTTGCTTCCCCTTCTTTTCCGGCCCCTTCGGGTTCGGTCAACGACCTGCTGGCAAAAATCTTTGCAACGCATCACCCTTACGGAATCCTGTCATGATCAAGGCCCGCGTTCCGACTGAAAACCCTCGAGCCAATTTGAGCGATTACGCCGGCGCCCGCCGGACGTTTCAATGGTCCGACATCGAAGCCGAGATGGGCCTGAATTCAGGGTCGAAAACCAACATCATCGCCCAATCCATCGATCAATGGGCCGCTCATTCGGATATCCAAAACCGCCCGGCTCTGATTTTTGAAAAGTCCGGCCGAAGCATCGCCTATTCCTACCGCCGGCTTCGAGAGGTATCGGCTCAATGGGCCAATTTTTTTCCCCGCCACGGCATCATTGCGGGCGACCGCCTGATGATCCTGCTGCCTCCCTGCCGGGAATTTTTTTTCGCGATGGCCGCCTGCGCCCGGGCCGGTATTGTGTTCTGCCCGGTTTTTGCCAGTTCCAGCTACAGCGAGGTGGAGTCCCGGCTGACCGATATCACCCCCGCGGCCATCGTAACGAATCCGGATCTGCTGGAAACCGTTCCGGCGGAAAGCGCAGCAGGCATTCGCGCTATTTTTCTTACCGAACCCGGTCCGGGGATTTACAAAAACGAAATCCTCATCGGGGACGCGCCCGATGCCCTGCCGGCCGACCATCCCCCTTTTCCGGTCTCTGCGGAAACACCCCTGTATATCGTCTACACCTCCGGCTCCACCCAGCGGCCCAAGGGAATCATTCACGGCCACGGCGACATGGTGG
>CAZFWD010000005.1:0-3971 GCA_964522535.1 uncultured Desulfonema sp. | reverse complement strand
CACCAGCAGGTCGGGGTCGGCAATCGCCAGAAGCTGCTCGGAGCGTGCAACTTTATCCACCAGGATTTGGCACATCTGCTTTGGGTCGACACCTTCGCCCATGCATTCCGCCAGTCACAAATGCACCATGCCGGAAACCTTGTCGCCTTCGGACTGCTCGATCAGGTTCATCAGAAAACGCTCCCGGGCGTCATTATCCAGGTCCTGCAGAAGCCCTCCCAGGATTTTGGTGATTTCCGACAAGGCCGCTTCAGGCGCCATGTGGGAAATGATTTCATAAAGTTTGTCCATACAATCGGTCCACTCCCTTATATTCAAAACATTTTTCGATCGAACAACAGGTCTGTCGCCATTTCGCTAAGGATTTGTATGGCATTTAAAACCCTCGTATCCGCTAATTCGTAATAGACGAAGGGGCCTTCGCGCTCCACCCTGACCATCAGGGAACGCTTCAATTCTTTCAGATGATGCGACACCAGCGGTTGAGACAAATCGAGCGCCTCGACAATCGCGGATACCGATTTCCTGCCGCCGCTGATGAGCTGCAGTATCCTCAAACGGTTTACGTCGGAAAGGCTTTTGGCCAGAAAGGCGGCGCTTTGGAGATCCGCATCACTCAGCCTAGAACCTGCAGCATCTCCATTGTTGGGGAGCGCATGCGCAGGGTCCGTACTGTCCCTGGATGGCTTGTTTTGCATTTTGTTCATCTTTCGCAATCATCATTAAAATATAAATGAATGTTTATATATTGATGTTTTGTTGTCAAGACTTTTCTGGGTGGGGAGGTCAAGGGAGATGAATAAATGAATTTCTAATTCTTCGGGGACAAACCTTCCGCCGCGAAATGAGAGGCGATATGTCTGATTTTAAACAGCTCAGCAGGGACAGGCGGGCGATACGGAAGTTTGAAGGCAGGCCCGTATCCAGGGAAATCATTCGGGAGATTTTAGCGGATCAGATCGCCGCGGCCAGAAACAGCGCGCTGAGAGCGCAAAGCGCCAGCCCGCCGCCGGCCCGGGTCAGGTTTTCCAAAACTTCGATGCGCCCCTGTTTTTTTGCGGCAAGGGCCATGGATGCGGATTTTCCGGATACCGCCAGCATGACCACGAGGGTGACGGTCAGGGCCATTCCTAAAGAAATCGCGATGCCCAGCACCACCCCCAGCAGGATTAAATCCATGGACAGGGCAAACAGCATGACGATGGCCACTCCCGGGCAGGGGGTGGCGCCCACCAGCAGGGCTGAAACGACCGGATGAAAATTTTTTCGGTTTTGGTCCGACGGCAAAAACCCCGGGTTTTCGTGACGCCTTTTTATCAGTCGGTACATCCCTTGAAAAAAGATACCGGCGCCCAGGCAGGCGATGAGGCCGTAGCTGATCACCTGTGTGACCTGGGTGACGCGCTCCAGGTTGGCGAGGATGCCGCCGTGCAGCACCCATCGAATCACCAGCACGAAAACAATCCCGGAAAACCCGTGAAACAGCGCGATGCCGTTTCCAAACACCAGGCCGTTGATATAGGATGGGCGCTGGGAGAGCACATAGGCCAGGGCCAGGGTTTTGCCGTGCCCGGGTCCGGCTGCGTGAACAACCCCGTAGGCGAACGCCGCCAGCACAAGGACCAGCAGGGGTTTTATGCTGCGGGTTGTTTTTGCCTCCCGAACCTGCTGAGTTATTTTTTCCTTCAACTGCTGCTGCCAGGTGATGATTTTGAGAAATACCCTGTTTTTCCATGAGGGCGCATCGGCTGCGGTTGTATGGTCTGGATTCGGGGAAAACGGATTTACGGCCGCCGAGCAGACCGCGAAAAGGCTGAGGACGATAAAAAAAAAGAGGATTTTAGCGTATCTCATGGAACTGTCCTAAAATCTAAAAACAGTGCCCAGGGATGAACCATATCAAAGTAGATGAGGGTTGAGAGGTCTTCCCTCACGGCGGTCTTGACTTCAAAGGATTCATGGTTTTTCAGCGCTGCTGGGTTTTTTTTATCAAACAGAATGGCGGTGTAATAAGACGGATCATAGGTGGCGACAATGATCCGTTTAAAATCCGCAATACCCCTTACATGGCAGGGAACAAAAAAGGTGTAGATCAGCTCTCCCTGGTCAAGGACGGCTGAAAAATCCGAGACGAACTTCACATCAAAGGGTTTCCCGTCGATTTTGATAAAGGTGAAATAGTTAAACTCCGCAAGGTATGAAAATGCCTCCTTCTGAACCATGGCCACCTCGGTTATTTCCAGCCTGCCGTTTTGATTTTTATCATAGTCCTGCGCGATCATGGCCGCAAACATCTCATCAAAGCGCCACTTCATGGTAAATCCTGCAACTCCTTTGTCGTCAAACACCGCAGTGATCTGCTGGGTGATAAACACATGGGGATGAGAAAAACAGATCCCCCTTGACGCCGACAGAAAGGCAAGCGCCATAAAGGCTGTATGCCAGGCTTTTATGCTAAACCGTATCATTTTATTGTAATTCACTCAGACCATGATTCATCGGGTCTTGGTTTCGGCTCCCCGCCGGTAAGGGCAGTGGATTTCCGAGCAGAACCGGCAGGGGGAGTTCCAGGGGATTTTTTTCGCCCCCACCACCACCGCGGATACGGATTTGGTGGGGATCATGGCTCCGGTGTCAAGACACTTCACTCCGATTTTTTCCGGGCAAAGGAACCGGCACAGGGCTTTTTGGCCGGATTGAAGCCCCCAGTCGCAGTAGCCCGGGCTGAAACGGCGGCTGCCTTCATAACCCTTTGCGGCAAGCGCCTTTTTAATGTTTTCTTCCATCTGGTCCGCCAGGTTTTCCACCATCACCGCGCCCAACGCGTCCATCACAAACCCGTCAAAAAGCCTTTTTCCAGAAGATCGGCCGTCGATCATGCGATCAAGGTTTTCGCCCACGGTGACCATAAAGCAGCATAAAAACGTCGGGGATTCCATGCGGTTTAAAAGGCCCGCCCATTTTTTGCTCTCGATCATCATCCCCTCGCCCTCGATCCGGCCGGCTTCCCATTTAATGATGGCTGGGCTGCGAAGGATAAAATCAGGGGATAGGCCAGTTAAACCTTCAGCGATGAGGGCTGCGATCCTGTCATAAAGGGGTTTTGTGATCCTGTCTTGTGAATACCCCATTCGGCCGCAGACCATAGGAAGCAGTGTTTGAATATCCTCCAAGGGATGAATACCGCCGGGGCTGACGTCAATCGGCGGCATGGGCGCTGTTTTGAACATCAAGAATCCGCAGGACCTCTTCAGGCACCAGGGTGGCGTTTTCCGCGTATCCGTCGGCCCCGATGCGTCGCGCGAGGACCTCGTCAAAGGGGGCTCCGCCGACCAGAACAACGGTTTTGGGAAATATTTTTTTGACCATTCGGATCAGCTCGGCCATGTTGTCGATGGGGGTGGACATCATGGTGGACAGGGCCAGAATCTCAGACCCCGTGGCCTGGAGTTTTTCCAAAAACACCTCATTGGGGATGTTTTTGCCCAGGTCATGCACCCGGTAGCCCGAGGCCCTCAGGACCGCGGCCACGATATTTTTTCCCATGTCATGAACATCCCCCCAGGCCACCCCGATCACCACCTGCGGTTGTCTGGGGGAATCGGAAAGGGGGGCGTTTTTGGCCAGAAAATCCATTCCCGTCTGATAGGCGTCCATGGCCAGCAAAAAATCCGGTATCGAAAAGACATCCTTTTTGAGCATTCGGCGGGCCTCTTCAATGCCCCGGTTCAGGGCGGCCAGAATGTCGTTTGCGGCGCAGTTGTTTTTGCCGGCCTCCTTTAAGGCATTTTCAGTTTCATCGGGATTTTTCGACAGAATGCCCTGTTCAAGGCGTGTGAGGCTGTCTGCTCTGTTCATGATGATTCTCCTGATCCTTCATATCAACCAAATTTTTCAGCAGCCTTGACCACGGCCATGGCGTTGGTCAAGGGAATGTTTGGCGGGTATTCGCATCCGGGCGCAAGGATAAA
>CAZFWD010000004.1:0-13200 GCA_964522535.1 uncultured Desulfonema sp. | reverse complement strand
CGAAGCACGATGCGGATTATATAAAATACACGAAGGTAAGGGATATTTTCGGGGACAACGGCCGGTTTGTCCTTATCTCCCTTTCCCATGAGGACCTGTGGAGCGTACCGGTCTTTGAACGCATAAACCAGCTTCTGACGGATATCGAAGAATACAAGGATTTCAATAAAAAAAAAGAAAAAAAACGGCTTGAAACCTTCAAGGCGCTGGCAGGCCGGGACGACGTATGCCTGAAGGATATTTATGACCGGTTTTCAAATGACCCGGCGTTTATGAGGTTCTTGAAGCGCAAAGCCCCGAATCAGTTTGAACCCACCGAAAGCCTGACGGAGGACGCCCTCGAAGGCCTTGAAAAATTGATTCGTGACGGCACTGCGCTGAAACAAACCGAAATCATCGATACCGTTCTTTCTCCCTTTACCGCTGAAGACATCACCGGTAAAAATGACACCCTGGAAGCCTACGACCTCATTGAAGAGGATGATACCGGCGAAAGGATCATTCCCCGCACCAAAGAAGAATTCGATCGGTTTAGAAAAAGGCTGACCAGCAACCCGGCCTTTGAAAAAGGCCTTTATGCGCGAGACCCCCGGACCGGGGAGATCACCGACTTTGCGATTCTCATCAAGTTTTCCGGCGCCACAGACCGAAGCTGGATCGTGGACGAAATAAACGACATCATCAAATCCTACGGGGATTTAAACATCATCATCTCGGGCGTCCCCTACCTGGACAAACGGTTTAACGATTACATCCAGCAAGACCTGAGCCGAAACGTTCCCCTGGTGATCCTTGTCGCCACCCTTGTCTTCTTTTTTAATTTCAGGTCCATTCGAGGGGTGTTTCTTCCGCTGATCACCCTTCTTCTTGCGGAACTCTGGACCTTCGGGCTGATGGGGCATCTCGGTTATCGAATAACGACCGTGGGAGGCACCCTTCCCCCGCTTCTGGTCGCCGTGGGAAGTTCCTACGCCATTCATATCCTTAATCAATACTACGCGGATTTTGACCTGATCAGCGCCAGAGGTCGGCACAAGGGCCTTGAGATCGCGATGTCTCACATTTCCACAACGGTTCTTTTGGCCGGCTTTACCACGATTGTCGCCTTTCTGACCTTTCTCACCAGCCAGGTGTCGGCCATGCTGGAATGGGGTGTGTTTTCCGCCATCGGGGTCGCGTTCGCGATGTTTATTGCCATAACCTTTATTCCCGCAAGCCTGGTGCTTATGCCACACCGCTACCCTTCCTTAATCTCAAAAAAGAAACGCGGCCGGACAAACGGCCTGGTGGACAGGGCGCTTGTGCTCATTGCAAAGCTTTCGGTCGTCCATCATAAGAAGGTCTTTCTCGTCGTTGTGGTGGTTATTGGTATATCCGTGGCGGGCATGCTGAGGCTCAAGGTGGATACGGATATGCTCCATTACTTCAAGGACAATGATTCAGCGAAAACCGATGTCCATAAGATCGGCGAAAAGTATGGAGGAGAGTGGGGGTTTAATGTCACCATCGATTCCGGAAAAATCGACGGGGTGAAACAACGTGAGTTTCTGGAAACGATTGAAGGATTGCAACGCTGGCTTATGGCCAAGACGGATCTGAGAATCGGCCGGACCGACGCCTTTTCCGATTTTATCAAGCGGATGCATATGGCCATGAACAATGATGATCCGGATTATTATAAAATCCCTGAAAACAGCCTTGATATCCTGGATTACCTGGAAATTTACGCCGGGGAGGACGAGGACTCCGACGGCCGAGTGGACGTGTTCGAACCCTTTATCGATCCGGGTTTTCAAAAATGCAACATACTGGCCAGGCTGGTCACTCGATCAGGGCAAACCCTCGGAACCACCGAAACAAACGAGATCATGCGAAAAATCCGGGAGCACCTCGCCGGCAGCCTTCCCGCGCCCTATACCTTCGAGGTGACCGGTTTTCCCATCATCAATTCCAGGCTTGCGCACTATATCGTCAACGGGCAGGTGCAGGGGTTGTTTTTATCACTGGTTATCGTGCTGATTGTGATCATTGCGCTGTTTCGCAAATTTAAGGCCGGGCCCCTGTCGTTGATCGATATGGGCGCCACGATTCTCATCAACTTCGGCATCATGGGGTGGTTCAACATCAGCCTGGACATGGTGACATCCGTGATCGCCGCAATAACCATCGGTATCGGGGTGGATGATACGATCCATTTTCTCAACCGATACCGGTTTAATAAAAAAGAAGATATCAGCATTCCTGAATGCATTGAAAAAACGATTTATGTATCCGGCAAGGCGATCCTTTTTACCTCCCTGGCCCTTATCTTCGGGTTTCTGGTGCTTACCACCTCCCACTTTCTGCCCATGGTGCTGTTCGGTCTTCTGGTTTCGCTGACCATGGTGAACACCGCCATCGGTTCCATTCTGCTGATCCCGGCGGCGATCCGTCTCACAAAAATCGATCTTTCTCCTTCCCCGCGGTATCAAAAAAACTTAAAGTATGCAGAGGTTACAGACGGCACAGAATAAGCACCGTAATCCCATTTTTCCGTTTCAAAGCCCTGTTGCCGAAAGGTCCGCAATATACGGAAAATGATCCGACGGATAGCCTCCGTTAAACTGATCGCGGACGATATCAACGTGTTTCACCCTGAACCCTACGTCCGCAAGGATCCAGTCCATCCTCGCCAGCTGCGGAATCCCGGTAAAGCCGTGATGGGTGTAGGCCTCTGGTGTTTCCCTGCGGTTCAATGCTTCCCAGGTGTCATACAGCCCTGTTTCCTGGGCGGTGAGCACATCATGGGCCGGTGAAGCTGGGCCGTCATTGAAATCTCCCATAAGAATCACCGGCAGGTCCTGCCGACGGACCCAGGAAGCGATGATTTTCGCCTGCTGGTAGCGCGCCTCAACCCCGATATGATCCAGGTGCGTCACCGCAGCGATGATCCTGTTTCCCGTGTTTTCGTCCTCAATCCGGGAAAAGCTCAACATGCGCGGAAACGCGCTGTCCCAGTCCCAGCTTAAATGCACCTCCGGGGTTGTAGACAGCCAGAAATCCCGGCCTTCATGTACCTGAAAACGATCTTTTCGGAAATACAGGGTCGGGCACTGAATCTTATCGTCGGACGATCTGTCCGGCAGAAACGGAAGGTAGTGGGGCAGGTGTTCGCTAAGATAAGTCAGTTGCGACCAGACGCCTTCCTGGGTGCCGAGGATATCGGGGGCATAGCGCCGAACCACCGCCACCACCCTATCCCGGCGAAGAGACCACGCGTTTTCGCCGTCCCGGTCGTTTTCAAACCGAAGGTTGAATGTCATCACCCGCATTCGGTGTGTTTACCCCTTTAAAAATCGATGCATCAGCGACCCGGCCGGCTGATCAAAGCTGCCGTCCCTATGAAGATGCTCGAGATAATCGGAATCGCATTGATTCGGATTACAAATTCTTCTTGTTCAACCACTCAAGGATTCGATCGGCCACGGCCTGCCACCCGGCCTCAAGCATCATATCATGGGCCATGTTCGGAAAAATCGCCGCTTCCGTCTTATAAGCGCGGGCTGTGGCCTCGATCTGGGCAACGGAAAAGATGGTATCGTCGGCCGCGCCCAAGACAAGCACCGGGGTTTTCACCTTTTTGGGTTTCGACAGATTCAGCCCCAGCATATCCAGATAGATCCGAAAGGAATCATCCTGAAGCTTTGAAAAATAACGCTTCACTGTTTTTTCCGGCATGTCTTTTGAAAAAAACGCCTCCTGCGCAAGCTGGGGGGTGGCGACCACCGGAAGCATGCTCAGCGTCAGGTTGCACTTCAGAAAGGCCAAGGGATGCCGGGAAAGGATCCGCAGGGTAGTGGAAATCACGCCCCGGGGCGGCACCGAGGCCATCAGCACCGCGGCCGGGGATTTATGCGTTTCAATGTATTTCTGAACGATCATGCCGCCCATGGAGTGGCCCACCAGCACCGGCGGCTTTTCCAGTTCCTTCGCCACCTGAGCCACATCGGAAACATACCCGGACACGGTCGTCCACCTCAGCTTCTCCCGGCCCTCGCTCTTTCCATGCCCCCTGAGGCTGAGGGCATAGGCGCGATAGCCATGATCGGCAAAGTAAGGCAGAAAATGCTCGGCCCAGCACCAGGCCCCGTGCCACATGCCGTGAACAAACAGGATCGGCGTCGGTTTGAGGGGCTTTGACGGCTTTTTCTCAATGACTTCAAGTTTCATTTCAATACTCCTTTTGAAAATGCGGGTTTTGGAAATTCAAATGATGAAACGTTCACCCCCGGTGATCAAACCGGACACAGTAAAAATTCGGGCAAAAAAGCTCGGGAAATCGCATAAATGAAAAAAACCCTTTCAGCCTTCGACCTTAAATCTTCCACCTTCCACCTTCCACCTTCTACCTTCAGTCTTCAACCTATCTTATTTTATACCTTCAATTCGCCCATGCTGTCAAATCAAGGCAGTCGCAAAAAAAGGATTGTTGAAGGCCCTCAACTTGTGTAACCTTTTTGAAACCGTCACCCCCAGGAGCAAAAAGGGATTGTTCATGAACATGAAAAACACGGGAAAAACCCTGGCCCCCGCGTCCACAGGCCCCCACCGGGTGCGGCTTGAGCAGTGGATCAGCTGCGCGCCGTTTGAACGGCTGCTAAACATGGCGATTGTCGAGGCAAAGGACGGGCATGCCGTCCTGACCATGCCGTTTTTCTATGATCTGGCCCAGGGCGCCGGTCTGATGCACGGCGGCGCTCTGGTCAGCCTGGCCGATACCGCGGTGGTAATGGCGATCAAAAGCGTGATTCCGCCGCAGACCCATTTTGCCACCGTTTCCCTAGAATCCAGGTTTCTTCATCCTGTCAAACAGGGCATGGTCACGGCAAAGGCGTCGGCCGACATCGCCCTCGAAAAAACCATCAACGGCCAGGCCGTGGTGTATGATCAGTCGGATCGCGCGGTGCTGGAGTTTCATTCCAGGTTTAAGATCGCCAAAAATCCTAAAATCGATGCAAACCGATAAAATCAATTCAGGAAAACCATGATGGAATGCAAAAAAGAAGAAAACCTCAAATCCTGCAACTGCACCTATGAGCCCTGTTCCCGAAAGGGCGTCTGCTGCGATTGCATCCGCTATCATTTAAAAATGCGGGAACTGCCGGGCTGCTGTTTTCCCAAAGACGCCGAGGCCACCTATGACCGCTCCTTTGAGTTTTTCGCGCGGCTGGTTGAAAGCAGGCGGATCTGAGATACCCGCCGCAGGAGGGCAACATACCATGGCCAAAGACAGGGTTCAGGCCATTGCAAATCGGATCACAACAGATACAAGAAACCCGGTTTCCGTAAAGGAGGCTGCGGCGCTTGCCGGACTCGAAGGGGAAGATATTCTTGAACTTATCTTTCGCGCCCGCCGGATTGCCGTCGCATTTAAAAAAGACGATATCTTTACCTGCAGCATTCTTAATGCAAAATCCGGAAAGTGTTCACAGGACTGCGCCTTCTGCGCCCAGTCGGGCCATTACCAAACCGGGGTTACGGCCTACCCCCTGTTAAGCAGGGCAAGGATGGTAAAACGCGCCCTGGACATGGATCGGGTCGGCGCCACCCACTTTTCCATGGTCACCAGCGGATACACGCTTACCGACCGGGAGATCGACCGCATCTGCGAAACCGCTTTTGAGATCAAAAACAGAACACAACTTAAGGTCTGCTGCTCGCTGGGCATGCTGAACCGGGAGCAGGCGCAAAGGCTTAAACAGAGCGGGGTCAGCACCTACCATCACAACCTGGAAACCGCGCAGAGCTTTTTTTCGAAAATCTGCACCACCCATGCCTACGAGGAAGACATCGACACCATCAAAACAGCGGCCGCAGCAGGCCTGAATGTCTGCTCCGGGGGCGTCCTCGGACTCGGGGAATCCTGGCAGCAGCGCATCGAACTGGCCTTCGCTCTGAAAAAGCTCAACATTGACAGCATACCGATCAACTTTTTAAACCCCATTGCCGGAACGCCCCTTCAGGATCAGCCCCTGCTTTCTCCTTTGGAGGCCCTAAAATGCATCGCCCTGTTCCGCTTCATTCACCCCCGGGCCGATATCATAGTTTGCGGCGGCAGGGAACCGGTCCTTCGCGACTACCGGTCCTGGCTGTTTTTGGCCGGCGCAAACGGACTGATGATCGGAAACTATCTGACCACGCAAGGCCGCAAGCTTCAGATGGACCTGGATCTCGTCCGGGAAATGCAATCTTTACGTAAACTGTAAGTATCAAAAAATATTTATTTTTTTACTTGCCAACCGCTCCTCGAAGGACTATAGCTGGAAACCGAAGTGCCCCTGACATGACCGCCCGGTGACTTTGCGGCGGACATCGATAAAACATTTTGCCGACAAAAAAAAGCAAGGGATTCAAGTGATGCCAAGGTATAAAAACATCCTGCTGGTTTACCCCCGTGTGCCGAGCAACACCTACTGGAGCTTTCAGTACGCCTTGAAATTCATTCAAAAAAAAAGTGCCATGCCGCCGCTCGGGCTGATCACCATAGCCGCGCTGTTTCCCAAAGGCTATGCGCTTAAGCTTGTCGACTTAAACATTGAACCGCTTAAAGACAGGGATATCGGCTGGGCCGACGTAGTCTTTATTTCCGCCATGATCGTGCAGCAGGAATCGGTAAGTGAGGTCATCGCCCGCTGCAACCGTCTTCACAAAAAGGTGGTGGCCGGCGGCCCTTACGCGAACGCCTGCCACGAGGGAATAGACGGAGTGGATCATTTTGTCCTCGGCGAGGTGGAAGACACCTTTCAGGGTTTCCTGAAGGATCTTGAAAACAACAGGACAAAAAACCTCTCCCCGCCCCCGCCGCATCCGGACATCTCATGCGCCCCGACCCCCCGGTTCGATCTTTTAAACCTCAATGCCTATGGATCCATGTCGGTCCAGTACTCGCGCGGGTGCCCGTTTCATTGCGAGTTCTGCGACATCTGGACGGTTTACGGGAATATTCCGCGCCTCAAAACAGCGCAGACCATGATTGCGGAGATCGACGCCCTTTACCGGCTCGGATGGCGGGGCCCTGTTTTCATCGTGGATGACAACTTTATCGGAAACAAAAAGCGGGTCAAATCCGAGCTGCTCCCGGCCATAAAGGCCTGGCAGGTTTCCCACGGCCGCCCCTTCCATCTGTATACTGAAGCCAGCATCAACCTGGCGGATGACGAGGACCTGCTGATTGCCATGCGGGAGGCCGGCTTTAACGAGGTGTTTGTCGGCATTGAAACCCCGGATCCCGAAGGGCTTAAGGAAACCGGCAAGGTCCAGAACCTTAAAACCGATATGAGCCAATCGGTGCGCCGGATTCAGCGCCAGGGTATCGAGGTGATGGGGGGATTTATCGTCGGGTTCGACTCCGACAAGGAGGACATCTTCAACCGCCAGATTTCCTTCATTCAAGAAAACGCCATTCCCAAGGCCATGATCGGGCTGCTGAACGCCCTGCCCGGCACCCGGCTTTACCAGCGGCTGAAGGAGGAAGGAAGGATTCTAAAAACCTCACTCGGCAACAATACCCACAACATGACCACCAATTTTAAAACCATGATGGACAGTGAAAGGCTGAAGGAAGGTTACAAGAAAATACTGGCCTATATTTATGATTTTCGATTAAAGCATTACTTTGAGCGCTGCAATAAACTCTTCGATAACATGGAGCATCGGGAGTTCTTTCAACGCAAAATCCATTGGACGGAGATTCGAATATTTCTCAAATCCATCCTTCAGCAGCCGTTCACCCCTTACGGGATTTACTATCTCAAGTTTATCGGAAGAAATCTGATCAGGCACCGGGACATCTTTGCCGAAGTAATCACCTACAGCATCGTCGGCCACCATTTTCATAAGATGACCCGGGAAACCCTCAGAACGGATAAGCTGGTTTGTGCTCTGGATGAGAAATACCGCTGCTTCAAGGATCTGGTGGACAGGTATTCGAGGGGGCTTGTGAACAACTCAAGGGAAAACCTTCGGTATGTGGCAAAACTGTGGAAAACGAAGATAAAAATCCTCAAACAAATGCAGGCGAGAATCGATAAAATACATAGGGATTACCGATACGACCTGACCCGCAGGTATATCGACCTCTCCCGCAAAATGGAGGAACTGCTCAACGGTTTTGAACAAAAGGCCCTGGGCGCCGCATAACCGCCCTTGTACCGCCACGACCGGCATAAAGCCGGCACATGACCCCAAACCCTGAACCCGCATCTAATAGGCGAAAAAACCGAAAGGCCGCCCCCCGTGAATTATCCTTGACAAGGCGGACGAACCTGGGTATTTTTCCATCATCTGCTGGAAACGTATTATTGCATTAAATGATGGGAGCGGCGTACGCTTATGGATTTTAAACTCACCAAACCTCAGAAAGAAATCAAAAAGGCGGCATGGGAGTTCGCAAAAGGCGAGTTCGACAAAGACCTCATTCTGGAGCTTTCCAAAAAACAGGAGTTTCCGAAAAACATCCTGGAAAAAGCCGGAACGCTTGGTTTTATCGGCATCCATTTTCCCGAAGCCTATGACGGCGGGGGAATGGGGCTTTTTGAAAACCTGCTGGTGGGGGAAACCTTCTGCATGCGGGATTCCACCCTGGGCACGGCCCTGATGCTCTCGGCTTACGGAGCCGAAACTATTCTTCTCTTCGGTGATCCGGCGCTCAAAGAAAAATTCCTTCCCCCGGTCATCGAGGGAAAGCTCATCTCAACGGGCGCTTTTTTGGAGCCCGGCCTGGGGTATGAGATTCGAAAGATCAACACCACGGCAGTCAAAAACAGCGGCCAATGGATCATCAGCGGCAAAAAAACCTTTGTGCCGTTTGGTGAAACCGCTGGGTATTACGTGGTGCTTTGCGAAACCGATTCGAACGCCGATCCAAAATCAGACGGCATGTCCATGATTCTGGTGGAAGCCGGCGCCGACGGCCTTTCCGCAAAAGACATGGGCGACAAGCTCGGGGGGCGAATGATTCCCTTTTCCGATATCGTCTTTGAAGAGGTCCGGGTTCCCGAGTCCAACCTGATTGGAAAGCCGGGCAAGGGATACGGCCAGGCTCAAAAATTTTTCGACCGGAACCGGATACAGATCGCCGGCCTTGCACTGGGTACGGCCCAGGGGGCCTTTGACCGGGCCCTGGACTATGTCAAGCAGCGGGAGCAGTTCGGCAAAAAACTCGCCCAGTTCCAGGTCACCCGACATAAAATCGCCGATATGGCCGCAAAAATTGACGCCGCGAGATTCTCCGCCTACCACGCAGCCTGGCAGTTTGACAACGGCGAAGCCTCGCCCCGGCAGGCGGCCATGGCGAAAATGACCGCCACGGCAGCCGCCATGGCGGTTTCCGATGAGGCGATTCAGCTTCTGGGCGGATACGGCTACATGACCGAATATGAGGTGGAGCATTTCTACCGGGACGCCAAGCAGGCGGAAATTTTCCAGGGTACGCCGTCAGCGTTGCGGGATGTCATTGCCGATGAGATTATTGGAAGGCTTAAATAGATAATAGGGGTATCACGCATGGAGATTCTGCAATATACGGAGGAACATCAGCAGTTCCGAAAAAAAGTGCGGGCTTTTGTGGAAACACAGGTCACCCCGTACGCGGACCAGTGGGAAAAAGATCACATCGTCTCCAAGGAGGTCTGGAAAAAAACCGGGCAGGCGGGTTTTTTGTGCACCTGGGTTCCTTCTGAATACGGGGGCATGGGAAAAGACTTTTTGTATTCGGTCATTGTGGCCGAAGAGATGACCCGGAGCAACCAGACCGGTCTGGCGACCATGCTCCACAGCGATGTCGTGGTGCCCTACATCGCCTCCTTCGGATCCGAGGAAATAAAGAAAAAATACCTTCCCGGATGTGTGTCCGGGGACATCATCACCGCGGTGGCCATGACCGAACCGGATGCGGGAAGCGACCTGGCCGGAATGCGCTGCACCGCCGAGGAGGACGGCGATGAGGTGATCTTAAACGGCGCAAAAACCTTCATTTCAAACGGCATCAACGCCGATCTGGTCATCGTGGCGGCCAGGGAACCCGCTGAAGCCAACCCTTATAAGGCCATGTCCCTTTATCTTGTGGAGGACGGCACACCGGGGTTTAAGCGGGGACGCCATTTGGATAAGATGGGTTTTCACAGCCAGGACACGGCGGAGCTTTTCTTCACCAACTGCCGCATCCCCCAAAAAAACCGGCTGTCCGAAAAAGGCGCCGGGTTTGTCATGCTGATGCAAAAGCTCCAGCAGGAACGCCTGATGACGGCCATCGGCGCGGTGGCCGCCTCGGAGCTGATCCTGGAATGGACCATCAATTTCTGCAAGAAGACCACGGATGCCGACGGCAAGCCCCTTTCCAAGTATCAGGCCAACCAGTTCGCCATTGTGGAGATGTTGACCGAGGTGAAGCTGGCCAGAACCTTTCTGGACAAACTGATCGCCGAACACATGGCGGGCGAACAGGTGGTGATTGAAACCTCCCTGGCCAAGTACTGGACCACGGAGCTGTCCAAGCGGCTGACCCAGAGATGTCTTGATCTTTACGGCGATTTCGGCATCATGGAAGCCTGCCCGGTGACCCGGGCGTTTCGAGACCTGCGGATCATGTCCATCTTTGCCGGCACCAACGAAATCATGAAGGGGATTGCGGCAAAGTTTATGGGGCTTTAATCCCCGGCCTGTTTTAATCATATTGTCAAAGGTAAATCATGGGCCGGTTGCTCGGCATACTGCTGTGCCTGGTCGGTTGCTTATCCGCCTGCAACCTGCGCGACCCCCTTCCCCGCACCCTTGAAGCGCCCTTCGCCTGCCGCTGCGTACGGGTGGCGGACGGCCCCGAGGATTTTGCGCTCGATACCTGGAGCAAACCGCCCCGGCTGCTGATTTCCTCCCATGACCGCCGGCACTCAGAAACATCCGGCGGCATCTACTTTTTCGAAATCGATACCGAAAGGACCGGCGAACTGCCGCGCAACGGAGAACCGCCGGCCATCAAAGCCTTCAAGCCCCACGGCGTGGACATTCGGCATGTTGAAGGCCGTACCCTGCTGTACGTGATTATCCATGACCCCTATGGCCGAATGGAACGCGCGGAAAACGCCGTTATCATCTATTCGGTGGAGAAAGATTCCCTCAACTTCATTCAACTGCTTAAAGACGAGCGGCGGCTCTGGTCGCCCAATGATCTGTCCGTGCTGCCATCCGGTGAAATCTATCTGACCAACGATTATCGGGGAAAATGGGACCTGTATTTTCGCCGAAAGACGTCTGAAATCGCATACTACAACCCCCTGACCGAACAATGGTCAAAGGCAGCGGACAAAATCGCCTTTGCCAACGGAATCCTCGCCGAAGAAAAACGGGTGTTTGTGACCGCCACTCTGGGGGAAAAGGTTCTTGAGTTTCCCCGCAACAGCGACGGCAGCCTGGGGGAAGGGAAGGCCATCATCCATCTTAAAGGGCCGGATAACCTGATGCGCCAGGGATCGTCCCTTTTGACCGCGGCCCATTTTGACGACCTCGCGTTTATGAAACACAGCAAGGATGCGTCGGCGCCCCCCCCCTGGGTGGTTTTTCGCATCCATCCGGATCCTCAATACAAGGCCGCCCTGTTTGTCGACACCGGCGAGGTCATCAGCGCCGCGTCCACGGCGATGGTCTACGGGGAAAAACTGTATATTTCACAGGTCTTTGATCCGCATATCGTCATCTGCACCGTGCCCAAGCACCTGTTTTAAAAAAACAGGAATCTGTGTGTATACTTTATTAAACCCCATGTATCCATAAAGATACCGTTTTAAGGAAAAACAGGGGTCTGCCAAATTTTTTGTCCGCCGGTATAAAAATCCTCAGCGGCCCGCCGCCGGGTTTTACAAAAAAAAAATCAGCAGGATCGGCTAACGGTCGCGCACCGAAAAAACGCACTGTTTGTAAGGCACGGATTATGCAATAATTAGTGATGGGGGAAGTTTATCGAGGTGTGCATTTTTTCCACATTCAACATCTATGGGCAGCCATGGTTTTATCACGGGAAAAACCGGAAAACCCTATTCAGCGGCTTCGCCGGGCCGGGCACCCACCCCCTGTTGAAAACTACCTGCACCGGCTGAAAGAGGCAAAACGTTCGGAAAAAAATAAAATCGATGAAATTGAATTTATTTTAACCTGGCTGCATGAAAACGAAAAACTCCAGCGCAAGTTCCATGTCCTTGAATCAAAACTCCTGTCGATCTTAAGCCTTCAGGATTTTTTTGAAATCCTGCTCACGGAAATGAGCCATATCTTCCAGGTCCCCTATGTGTGGCTATCGGTCATTAAGAAAAGCAGCCTGGCAAACCTGATCAATCCGCTGATTCATTCAAAAATCATCATCGCCAAAACCCAGTTCCTCGACAGAGAGCGGTTTGACGAGGTGTTCGGCGAGAACGCCACCCCCCTTCTGTTCAGCCGGAATATTCACGCCTGCGAGGTGTTTCTGCCCGGAAGCCAAAAATGCCAAACAGGCTCCCTCGCCATCGCACCGGTTCAGATCGATGGTGAAATCGTCGGCAGCCTCAACCAGTGGGACCCTTCCCCGGCCCGGTTTAAGCCGGATATGGACACCTCGCTTTTAGAACAGCTGATGATGAAAGTCTCCCTTTGCCTCTCCAACGTGGCGGCCCATGAAAGGCTGAAATATTTCGCCTACCATGACCCACTGACCGGGCTTTTGAATCGAAGGGCCTTTGAAGCCCTTCTTCGGCGGGAATTCTCCCTGGCCAGACGGCATCTTCACGAGTTGTCCCTGGTTTTCATGGACCTGGACAAATTTAAACACATCAACGACCGCTACGGCCATGATGCCGGCGATGAAACCTTGATCTATGTCGCGGAAACGGTTGCCTCGCTGATCCGCGACGAGGATATTTTCGCCCGGTTCGCCGGGGATGAATTCGTGCTGATCCTTCCGGAAACCCCCGCTGCCAAAGCGGAAACCCTGATGAAACGGATTCAGGCTTGGCTATCCGCGCATCCCCTGCATTACCATGACATTCAACTTGCGGTCTCTCTGACTTACGGCATTGCTTCCATGCAGGACATGGACTATCACGACGCCCCAGCCCTTCTGAAAAGCGCGGACAAAGCCCTCTATGCGGAAAAAGAAAAAAAAGCCGCGCTGAAAAAAAATCAGAAAGCTTAAAC
>CAZFWD010000003.1:0-16689 GCA_964522535.1 uncultured Desulfonema sp. | reverse complement strand
TCTTTTTGTATACAATCCTGCACAAAAGGATAAAATTTGTGGACCATCCCTGGTGTTTTTAAATGGGGTCGGCCCGCACGACGCTACTGCTTTAAGCGGTCTGTTGTCGTGCCGGTTTTGCGGATGCGGTATCTGGATATCAGGCGGGAAAGATAGGTGCGCTGGATCCCCATCACAGCGGCCGCCTTTTTCCGGTTTCCGTTGGTGAGCGCAAGGGTGGCCTCCACAAACCTTTTTTTGAATCCGTCAACGGCCTCCTGAAGGGTGATGCCGCATGGAATTTCCGTCACGCCGATTTCGACGCTGACCATGGGCAGGTCTTCTGCAAGGATCTCTTTTCCATTTCCCATGACCACCGCCCGCTCAATGGCGTTTCGAAGCTCCCGAATGTTCCCGGGCCAGTCGTAAACCGTCATTTTATTCATGGCCGGTGTTGAGATGTCGATTTCAATTCCCCCTTTTTCCCGTATAAACAAATCCGCGAAATGGCGGGCAAGCAACGGAATATCCTCCTTGCGTTCCCGCAAGGGCGGCATATTCAGTTCCACGACGTTGAGGCGGTAGTAGAGGTCTTCCCGAAACTCGCCTGCGGCGACCTTTTTGGGAATGTTCTGGTTGGTGGCGGCGATGATGCGAATGTCCACGGAGATGGGGGAGGTGCCGCCCACCCGGTAAAAAATGCCGTCCTGCAGGACACGAAGCAGTTTGGCCTGCATGCCGGGGCTCATTTCACCGATTTCATCCAAAAAAAGGGTGCTCTCATCGGCCAGTTCGAGTTTTCCGATTTTCTGAACCCCCGCGCCCGTAAAAGCGCCTTTTTCATGGCCGAAGAGTTCGGCCTCCAGCAGGGTCTCGGGCAGGGCTGCGCAGTTCAAGGTGATCATGTGTCTTTCCTTGCGCGGGCTGGCGCGATGAATCAAAAGGGCGAGAAGCTCCTTGCCGGTTCCGCTTTCACCCATGATCAGGGTGCTGGCATTGGAATCGGCGACCTTCAGCGCATCGCGAATCACCTTGTTGATGGCCCGGCTTTCACCAATGATCTGCCGGTTTGAGGCAAGCGACTGTTTGAGATCGGTGTTTTCCCTTTCCACCCGTTCAAATTTTCTGGCGTTGGCAATGGCCAGAGCGGCCAGATCGGCAAAAACGGTCAGCAGCTCAAGGTCCCGGGTCTGAAAGGATTCGCCGTCGGTTTTGTTGATAAACTCGATGGCTCCGATGATTTCGTTTCCAACCCGCATGGGTACGCAGAGGATGGAACGGGTTTTAAACCCGATCTGATCGCTGATGTTCCGGTACCATCGTTTTTCCCGGGCGACGTCTTTTATTAGAAGCGGTTCCCCGGTCTCCGCGACATGACCGGCGATCCCCTGCCCGAGCCTGATTTCAAAGTTTTTCATCTCCTCTTTCTTGGCGCCGGTGGTCACCTTGAAATAGAGCTTCTTTGTTTTTTGATCCAGCAGCAGCAGGGAACTGGCCTTGGCCCGCATGATACGGGTGCCGGTTTCCAGTATCAGCTCAAGTAGCTGGTTTAAGTCGTGAACAAAGGATATCCAGGTGGAGATGTCCTTGAGATGGTCGATGGACAGCTCTTTGGGTTGGGCGGGTGTTTTCATGAAGGGGTAATCGCCTCAAGGCTTTTTTTCTAAAACCATTGATCGGTTGCTGAAAGCGTTATTTTCTCTTTTGTAAAATTCGTATTTAAATGAAATATCGTATAAAACGAATTTAATGTCAAGCCCCAGGTCGATGGTCGACGGGAGGCTTTAAGGTCAGCAGAAGGATGGCGGCCAGAACATCGAAAAGGATAAAGATCCGGTAGGCCGTGTCATAGGATCCGGTGCGGTCGAAGCTCTGTCCGGCAATGACATATCCGAACAGCTGAAACATCAGAAAGAGCGAAGCCAGCCGAAGCACCGAGGGGAAGCTCTCCCTTCCGAACAGACTGGCCACCATGATCGGGTATGCGGACATGAGGCCGCCCATGGAAAACCCGAAAACAGGAATAAACATGAAAATCGCGGGGCCTGTGTTTTTGCAAAGGGCCAGCCCCAGACCGACGATATTCGCCAGGGCCATGATCCCCATTACCCGTTTGGTGTCAAACCGGTCGCACAGGCTGCCCCAGAGATACTTTCCCGCAGTGCCGGCCAGGGCTGTCGCCGCCATCATCATCATGGCGGTCATCTCCCCGAAACCGATATCCGTGAACCGGGGTTTGAGCTGGGACATGACGCCCACCGTTCCGATCATCAAAAGCGCAAAGGAAAATCCCAGCTTCCAGAAGTTTCCGGTTCGAATGAGTTTTTTTTGACTCCACCAAAGCGCGGCGGAACCGGGCGAAAACACCGAAGGGATCAGGTTTTCGGTGTTTCGCGCCGGCGGCGGGGGCAGTAAAGATTCACGTGCGCTGCCATCCGGCGAAAGCCCCAGTTCCTCCGGCCAGTCCCGAATGATCAGCCATGCCGCAGGGCCGAAGGCCATCATGATGAGCCCGATATACAGGGCGGTGTTTAGAATCCCGAAATGGCGGATGAACAGAAGCGCTGCAAGCGGCAGGATCGCGCCCGAGAAAGACATGCCGCTCGTGGCGAAACTGATCGCCTTCCCCCGCTTGGCGATAAACCAGTTGTTGACCGCGGTCGTGGCCGCGATACCGCCGTACGCGCCGTTTCCGGTAAATAACAGGCCATAGAGCAGATAGAACTGCCAGAGGGACTCGACGCGGGGAATGCATATGAACGCCGCCCCCCCGATCAGGGACCCCAAAAGCATCAAAATTCGAATGCCGGTCCGCAGCAGGATGGTTCCGTAGACATACTGGCTGATAAACCCGAACACCGTGCCGATCGCAAGCGCCAGGTTGAGATCCGTTCGGCTCCAGCCGCGAAGCGCGCACAGGGGTTCCAGGATCGCGTTAAAGGCGTAAAAGCCGGTGCCCACGGAAATAAAACAGCCGAGAAAAGCCACCCCGGCGATATACCAGCCATAGAACAGCTTAGGGTTTCCGGGATCTCTGCTTTTGAAACTTTTCATGCCGCGACAGCCTTTCGCCGATAACCGGTTCGATCGAAGGGGATCATGGGGAGCGGTCAGGTCAGCGGAACCACCACCGGGGCGCTTCCGTGAATTTTAATTTCAACCGGCACCCCGTAAACCGCCTGAATGATTTCCGGGGTGATGGTATCCGCCCCTCCAGCGGCAAACACCGAGCCATTTTTTAGAAAAATAAATTTATTTGAATACCGGAGCGCCATGTTGAGGTTGTGCATGGTCATTACAGCGGATACCGCGTGCGTGTCCGCGACCTCCCGAATGATCTGAAGGATTTCAATCTGATTTTTAAGGTCCAGGCTGCTGGTGGGCTCATCCAGCAGCAGGACCCGGGGTTCCTGAACCAGGGCCCGGGCGATGCTGACCTTCTGAAGCTCACCGCCGCTCAGTTCATTAATATAGCGAAGGGACAGATGGGTCAGGTTCAGGCGCGCGATGGCCGCATTGACAAGCTTAAGATCATGGTCGGAAACCCTCCAGACGATATGGGGGCGGCGGCCGAGAAGGATCGCGTCAAAGACCGTGGTCCGCGAGGATTCGCTTTTCTGGGCCACATACCCCATTTTGCGGGCGATCTCCATGGAAGAAAGATTCAACACGTTTTCACCGTCAAGGGAGATGGTCCCGCCGCGTGCCTTTAAAATGGCGTTCATGCATTTGAGCAGGGTGGTCTTGCCCGCCCCGTTGGGTCCTAAAATGGACACCACCTCATGGCAGGCCACGTCGAAATGGATTCCGTGAAGCACCGGCGTGCTTTTGTACTTAAAAGATACCCCGTTGACACGAAGCATCATCGCCGGTATCCTCGAACAATCAGGTAGATGAACACCGGCGCGCCCAGAAAGGCGGTCAGGATGGAAACGGGAAGGGTGTGCGGCGCCATGATCAGGCGCGCGGCGGTGTCCGCTCCAAGCAGCAGCAGCGCCCCGATAACGCATGTGGCGGGAAGCAGAAACCGGTAGTCGTCCCCGATCAGGCGGCGGACCATGTGCGGACAGACCAGCCCCACAAATCCGATGATGCCGAGGAACGCGACGATGACGGCGGTGATAAACGATGCCGCCATCATTCCCCACAGCCGAATGCCCTCCACATGGACGCCCAGCCCCCTGGCGGTTTCATCTCCGGCCTCGATGGCGTTGTAGTTCCATCGGTTGAGGAATCCATAAACCATGAGCGCGACCAGGGCCAGCGACATCAGGGACAGTTTCCCCCAGTCCGATCGGGCCACATCCCCGAAGCTCCAGAAGACCATGGCCGCCAGCTCCACATCATCGGCAAAGTACTGCAGAAACATGGTACCGGCGGTAAACAGGGATCCCAGGGCCACCCCGGCCAGCACCATGACCTCGGGCGACGCGCCTCTCATTTTGGATATCGCCAGGATAATGCCGGTGGCCACCAGGCTGAAGATAAAGGCGATGAGGGTGGTGGCGTAAGGGTTGATGAGCCTGACCGCATCGGACCCGCTGCCCTGCAGGTTGCCTGGATCAAGGAGCAGCAAGGACAGCGCCGCGCCGAACGCCGCCGCATGGGAGATGCCCAGCGTAAACGGAGAGCCGAGCGGGTTTCTTAAGATCGACTGCATGATGGCGCCGGCAAGGGCCAGACCGGCCCCGCCGACAATGGCGGTCAGTGCCTGGGGCATGCGAATGTTCCAGATGATGATTTCCCATTTACTGCTGGAGGCCTTTCCGAAAACCGCCAGGATGAGCTCTTTTGCCGGAATCCGGACCGCGCCTACGGAAACCGAAAGAATCAATAACAGCCCGAGGCCGATGATGCCGCCGATGATAAAAACCACCTTCCGGCCGGTATAGGCTTTATAATACTCGGGTATTTCCGTGTGTGAGAGATGCATTTAGGATGTGCGCGACCTTTCGGGATCGGCCTGTTTCTGTTTGTGCACCGGATCAAAAACCAGATCGTTAAAAGCAGCGTCCATTCGATCAAAGACCGGCGCGACCGCCATAACCGGATACGCCGGTTCGGTGGACAGGAATCCATGGGGCCCTTTATACGCGATGCCGCCGACGTAACACGACACCTTTCGATCGCCGGCAACAGACGCGGTGCGGTTTTTCAGATCAATCATGAGGTGATCAAAATAAGCGATGACGGCTTCGGCCCGGTCGGTTTTTTCCAGAATTTTTCCCATGATCCTCAGGGACTGGTCCAGATCAGCGCGATACCCCCCGAGGCCGCCGTAGGCCAGGGCAACCACGGGAATACCGGTTTTTTGCTGGAGTTCCATGTCGTCCACCGCAACGATCCGGTCCTGCGCGTTAAGATAGGTCAGCAGCCGAAGGCATCCGGAACCGGAACAGATGACGTATTTGATGTCTTCCGGCACCCAGACGCTTCTGCCCAAGGCGTCTGTTATGCGCGCGGTCCGGTTCGAAGCGGGTGGGACGGCGCGGGCGGCCATCCGCCAGAACCCGCAGACGGCGGCGACCATGCACAACCCCCCCATCACCATGTATCGAAGATATCGCATGAGGTTATGCTCCGGCGCAGTCCCGGCAGACGTGGCGCCCTTGCTTTTCGATCATTTTGGAGGGCATCGTGGGTTCGCCGCAGATAGCGCAGGTTTGGGACTGCTCGATTTTTGCTTTTTCAGGCAGGTCCCGGGATACCGGGGAGACGGCAAACAATTCGTCACCGGATTTGTCCAGGATCTCCAGGCTCCGTTTGTGGTGGAGGTCCTGAAAATGCTTTTGTTCAGACGGATTCGAATTGCCGCTTAGCACCTTTTTGAGCAGGGCCATGTGGGATTCATTCGGGGCAAAGGCCTCGGGTCTCAAGGAAACCCGCACCCCTTGTCCCGAAGTGCGGCTCAGAAAAGTAAAAACCATCTTGCCGTAATCGCAAAAGATGAGATTCCCCTTGCCGAAGGTGCATCCGGTCATCACCTGGATGGCGTCGGCGGAGCAGGCATTCGATTCCACGATGGCCACCAGTTCTTCATCTTCGGACCGCTGCTGCCTCAACCATGCCAGTCCCGCCCTGGCCGCCTGATACCCGATCGATAAACCGGGGCAAAGGTGACCGTGGAACGCAAGGCATTTTTGAAAGTCTTTACTTTTCAGTATTTTCTGCGCGGTCATGGTGTGCTCCTTGGTTTTTTATAAAAAATCATACCTTTCTTTAATCTTGGCATCAAGCAGGTTTTCGACCCTGAAGCGAGAAACCTTCTTCTTCCATTTTCAGAAGGCGCGCTGTGCCTGCGCAAAAAAACCGGGAGCTTCGGCCGCCCTTCAGGGCGCCAAGGCCTTCCCGGCTTGTATTTCACGCAAACGGCTCTTTAAATGCCTGTCGTAAGATAAAGGTTTCTGCAACTTCTTGTTGCAATTAGATTAACAGCCATATGCGAGTGCGGTGGGAAAGTCAACTTTTTTTAAATGACTTTTTATGGACCGGTATCTGAAAGGTCGGTTCGAATTGATTGACATGCGAGCGCCGTTTGGTTAAATTTTACAACATTGATCCGCCTGTCCGAAAAAGGGCATGCAAAAAGGCGAACCATGAATCAGGGAGGGGGCGATGGCGCAGAACCGATTGGTCGTGAAGTTTAAGAATGGTAAGGTGCTGAAGGGCCAGACCAGTGATTTTTTTCCGAACAAAGAGGCTTTTCACCTGACCAAAACGGATAATCAAATTGAACGGATAACCATAGAGGATTTAAAGGCGCTGTTTTTTGTAAAGGATTTTGACGGGAACAGGGATCGACAGGATGTTTACAATGACGCGATTCCCGGAGGCGGCCGCAAGCTGAAGGTTTCGTTTAATGACGGCGAGACGATTATCGGCTTTTCAGTGGGGGATACCCCGAACCGCCCTGGTTTTTTTCTGATGCCGGGGGACCTCGGCGGCAACAATGAGCGGATTTATGTTGTCAAATCCTCATGCAGGAAGGTTGAGTTTTTATAGAGGGGATCTCATCGGCTGCGTTAATCAGGACGAACCCGCAGTCAAGCGTATTTCTTGTCCTGAAGCTGCCCGGCAAAGGTCTCGGGATCGGTCGTGGGCAGTCCGCATACCCCCTTTTTGCAGACAAAGGCGGTCGTCTTTCCATTGAGGGCGGCTTTGTCCGTCACTGCGGGAACAATGGGGGCCGTCATGTTGATGTCCTGTTCGCTCACCACCATAATCATTCGGTTCGGAATAAATCGGCTTCTCAATTGATCTAAAAACCGATCCGCATCCTTCTTTCTGCCTTCAGGGGTCACGATGATGATCTCAAACGGACTGTCCAGATAGTAGTCAACGGTGCAGAGCATCTCCGACATGGCGGAAGGGATGGATTGCAGCGGCTTGTAGAATGATCGGAATGTTTTTTCAGCCCGTTTCCGGTAGGCGTCCTTTAAAGTGTATGTGGCCAGGCGAAGCAGGTTCAGCACCGCGATCGCGTTGCCGGAGGGTATGGCGCCGTCTTCGTAAGGCTTTCCCCTGGCGATCAGGTTTTCATGAAGGGCGCCCGTCATAAAAAAGCCGCCGTTTTTTTGATCCTCGTGGTGTTTTTTCAGATGCCCGTCCAGGTCAATCGCCCGTTGCAGCCAGCGGATCTCGTGGGTGGTTTCATAAAGATCGATCAGGGCGGCGATAAAAAACGCGTAATCCTCCAGGTAGGCGTCGTGCCTCGGCGTGTTGTCTTTATAACTTCGGTAAAGCCTGTTGTCAGGGTAGAGATGATCTAGAACAAACCGGGCGGCCCTTTCGGCGCAACCCGTATAACCGGCGTCGTTCAGCACAAACCCGGCTCGGGCGAAGGCCGAGATCATCAGTCCGTTCCAGGCGGTTAAAATTTTTTCGTCCCGCAGGGGGCGCGGCCGCAGGTTCCGGGTCTGATAAAGCCGTTCTCTGGACTCCAGAATGATCTGATTCGGTCCTTTTTTAGAAAAATCGCTTGACGACGTGTGCAGGATATTTCGGCCCTCGAAGTTGCCGGCGGGCGTGACGGAAAAGTATCGCTGGACGACAGCGGCGCGGTCTTTGCCAAGGGCCTCTTCGATCTCTTTCGGCGTCCAGGTATAAAAATAGCCTTCCGCCATGCGGCCGTCCGGGGTGATGCTGTCGGCGTCCGTCGCCGAATAGAAGCCTCCTTCCGCCGAGGTCATGTCCCGTTTCACATAATTTAAGATCTCTTCGACGATGCGTTTAAAGCCTTCATCCCCTGTGGCCTGATAAGCTTCGGAATAGGCCATGGCAAGCAGCGCATTATCGTAAAGCATTTTTTCAAAGTGCGGAACACGCCAGCGCTCATCCGTGGCATACCGGTGAAATCCGCCGCCCACATGATCGTAGATGCCGCCGCAGGCCATGTTTTTTATGCTGTGTCGTACCATTTCCAGCACGTCTGAATCACCGGTGCGCCGGGAATACCTCAACAAGAGCCGCACCGGAAGGCTGCTTGGAAACTTCAACGGCCCCTTGAGTCCGCCGTATTTCCCATCGTAGCGGTCCTTATAGAATGCCGCAGCCCGGTGGAGGGCGGTTTCGTCGGGCAGCCGCTCGTCGGTCGATGTGGAAAGCATGCGCTGGATCGCGTCGGAGACCTCCCGGCCGGCCGATGCCACGCGTTCCCGCTGGTCACGATAGGTTTCATTTAACCGTTTGAGCAGGGTCAGAAAACCGATGTTTACCCCCCGGTCCCCGTCCCGGCCGGGAAAGTAGGTGCCTCCGTAAAACGGTTTTTGATCCGGGGTCAGCCAGACGTTCAAGGGCCAGCCGCCCTGACCCGTCAGGATCAGAACCGCGTTCATATAAAGCGCATCGATATCCGGGCGTTCCTCCCGGTCCACCTTTATCGCGATATAGTTTTCATTTAAGTACCTGGCGATCTCGATATCCTCGAAGGATTCCGCCTCCATCACGTGACACCAGTGGCAGGGGGAATACCCCACGCTTAAAAGCACCGGCCGGTCAAGCCGTTGGGCCGCCGCAAAGGCGTCCTTTCCCCACGGGTACCAGTCGACCGGATTGTGGGCGTGCTGAAGCAGATAGGGGCTGGTTTCAAGAAAAAGCCGGTTGGTGTAGATCGGCCATCCGTCCGGCTGCGCATGCCGGGCCCGAGGCCGGTAGTTTTTTCCCCGGGCTTTTTTAATTGCCTCAAACTTTTGGATCAGCGCGTCCTCGTATGCTTCAGCGCCCGGAAGCCTTTTGAAAACCCGCAAAGCAGCGGATCCTATCAGCCCGAACCCTGAAACAGCGGTTAGACCCCAGGCCCCCAGCCCGATGGTCAACAGGATCAGTATCTTCATGAGAACCGGCATAGTCGTTTTCCTTTAGGGTGTTGCGTGAAAATTTGGCCCGACGACGGGCAACCGCCCTTTGGTTAAAAAGATCGCATAGAGAATCGCGGTGTAACAAAAGAGGGTGACGATGGCGAAAAATCGAAAATCGCTTCCCAGCGGCGCCAGCAGAATAACCGTGATCCAGTGAAGCAGGATAATGCCGGTGGAATGAAGCCGCAGCGGGAAATCATGATACCGGCAGATAATGGCCAGGCCGCAGAGGTTCCAGCCATAAAGGGAGGCGAAGGAATGCATGCGCAGCAGCCATTTCAGGTTATCATGAGAATACCCCGGAACAAATTCATAGAGAATGTATAAAATGCCGGTAACCGCGGTATAGATCAAAAATCCCATTCCCGATATCAAAAACGCCTTTTGCTGAAGTTGTTGTCCCAGCCGACCAAACAGAAAAAACATCATGACCACGGTGGCGAAGAGGAGGGTCGTGACCACCAGCTGCGGTACCAGCATTTCAAAGATGATAAACAGGAAAAATATGATTACCCCGAGGTTGATCGACCAGAAGCTCAGGTTGGCCAGGATCCGATAGAGCCTGCTGTCTTCTGACATGATGGAGCAGATCAAAGACAGGGTGATCAGGGAAAGCGGAAAGGAAAACCCCAGAAAAAAGGTATCCAGATGAAGCTTCGGCAGAAAAACGATTCTCAGATAATGGTTGTTTAGAATGACCGCAGCGGAGATCAGCAGCCCCAGGGAAAGGCAGAGTAGGGCGGCCTGGTGAAATTTTTCAGACACCAAAACATCGGATCTGAAAAAATCAAAGGGGAACAGGGAAAACCGCTTGACGCGGATGGTTTCAACAATGGCGATCAATAAAAGGGTGATGAGCAGGACAGGGGGGAATATTTCAAAAAACGCAAAAACCGCATACAGGATGGTTAACACCAAGAATCCGTATACCTTGGTAGAGATCTCCGCCTGTCCCTCGGTAAAATAAAGCAGAAGGCTTCCGCCGCTGCACAGGTTGAACAGAAAGATATGCAGCCGGTCAAAGTTATAGGAAACATCGGAAGGCAGAAACAGGTTCAAAAAGCCGAAGGCCAGAGCCACTACCATCAATACCAGAATAAAAATTTTAAAACCGGTGCGCATCGTCGTATTCGAAATGTAAGCTCGTTGCCATCAGACCCTTCCCAACACATGCCGAAGGGCGCTTTCCAGGTCCGGGTGGCGAAAACGGTACCCGGCCGCATTCAGCCTCCGGGGCGCGACCCGGGTGCTGGAGAGAACGGTTTCTTTTCCCATTTGTCCGAAGATCCGTTCAATCGCTTTGGCCGGCACCGGCAAGGCCGCGGGACGGCCGATCACCTTGGCCAGGGTGTTTGAGAACACGGCGTTGGTGACGGGGTTGGGGGAGACGCTGTTTACCGGCCCGTTGAGGCCGGGGTCGGCCAAAGCGTAATATATCGCGCCGAGCAGATCATCCATGGCGATCCAACTCATGTACTGATTTCCCGAAGCGATGCGCCCGCCAAGGCCTGCCTGGAATATCGGTAAAAACCGGGCCAGGGCGCCGCCCTGCGGTGTTAAGACAATGCCGATTCGGAGGAAAACAACCCGAACCCCCCGGGCCGCCGCCGGAGCCGCCGCCGCTTCCCATTGCCGGCAGACCTCGGAAATAAAGTCACGGCCGGGTTCATCGGATTCGGTCATCATCGAATCCGAACGGTTTCCATAATACCCGATGGCGGAAGCGCAGACAAATACATTCGGCGGCTCCGGCATTTTCGCGAAGGTTTTTGCCAGCAGGCCGGTGGTTTGAAGGCGGCTTTCCAGAATCCGTCTTTTTTTCTCCTGTGTCCATCGCTGTTTGCCGATATTTTCACCCGAGAGGTGAATAATACCGTCGATCCCTTCCATGTCTGCCGGATCGAGGGTTCCGGCTTCAGGGTTCCAGAAAATCTCGTTATTTTGTGGAAGAGGAGGCCGTCTGACCAGCCGAAAGACCGTATGCCCGCCGGTGCTCAGAAACGGGATCAATGCGGAACCGATCAGACCGCTTGCGCCAGAAACCAGAAGGCGCAATGGATCGGGCGAAGGCCGTGAGCGATAGAGCGCAAGATCCGCTTCAATGGTATGATGCCGGTAGGTGAATATCCGTTTAAGTTTTTTTCGAACAAAGCGGTCCAGAAGTACCGTGCCGAGAGGATGCGCCGGAAGGGCATATTCAATCCGGTCCTCGAGAAAGGATGCGGCGTTACCCGCCTTTTCAAAGAGATGGGTATGCTCCCATTTGGCAAAGGGTCCCTCGATCTGTATGTCGCGAAACATGCGGTTTTGCGCGTAATCGATATGCCTGGCGCGCCATGTATAGGGGATGGGTCCGGCCTTTAATTTCATGGTGACCTCGGCGCCGACCGCGATCCCGTCCGTTTTTTGTACGACCCGCAGGGGGTCCCAGGGCGGGGAAAGCCGCTCGATGGCGCCCGGCCGGGCATGCCACGCAAATACCGTCTCAGCCGACGCATGGATTTTCGAGCGTTTTGCAAATACCCTGGTTTTCATCCTTGTCCGCAGGCGTCGTGGTTTTTTGATTCTGCTGAATACAAACACAACATCTCGTGTCGTTGCACATCTGGCAGAAAAAGCAGTCCGGGCAGGGGTGTTTTTTTAATAGATTCGGGTCATGCTCCGGAACATAGAGCTTGCCGGGAAAGCCGGTTATCGGGATAAAAGACATTGATACACCTTAAAGAAAAAATTTTCCCGTGAAGGGGGGTGTCCCCTTCACGGTCAGGTTATCGTTTCACACTCGTCTCACGAAAGCAAGGATCTATGCGGCGGCGATTTCACGCCGATCCGCCATATCGAGAAGGATGCGTTCGCGGGTCTTGTCGAGCCCGAGGGCCTTTCGTTTTTTGTCGATGTGGGCGATCATCATTTTAGCCATTTTATAGGGGTCCGGGCTGAACCCCCATTTGCCGAGTCCCTGTTGCTCGAGCCCTTCAAACAGCAGTTTGTGAAAGCGGGTCTGCTCCACGATGGGAAAGGTCACGCCGAAAACCGTGTAGATGCCCGAGGCGACGAAATAGTGTCCGATGGAGATGGCTTTTTCGCTCATCCATTCGGGCGCGGCGCCGGCCGCCGGCAGGTCGGCGATGCTGTCCCCCAGACCGCCCACGCGCACCATCTCGGCCGCGGCGATCAGGATTCGGCTGTTGTCCACGCACGAACCCATGCCCAGAACCGGCGGCATGCCCACGGCTTCGCAGACCTCGTGCAGTCCAGGCCCCGCCAGGCAGGCGGCTTCCGGGGTGCAGAGCCCGGCCTTGGCCAGGGCGATCTGGGAACATCCGGTTTGAAGCACCAGCACATCGTTTTTGACCAGCTCCTTGACCAGCTCCACATGCACCCAGTCCTGCTTTACCCGCGGGTTGGTGCACCCCACCACGCCGGCAACCCCGCGAATCCTGCCGTTGATGATGTTGTCGTTTAAGGGAGTGTAGCTTCCGCGAAAAGAGCCGCCCAGCATGTAGTTGATGTATTCATAGGAAAATCCATGGATGCCCGTGTTCTTAATATGTGGGATTTCCACCGGGAATTTTCGGTTTTTAAACCGCGTGATGGCCCGAATAACGATTTCATCGGTGCAGGCCTTAGGGTCGTGTTCGTTGAATTCAATGTGCTGGGCGCCCTCAATGTGGCATCGCGGGTTGGTGGTGAACAGATGCGTTCCGTAACATTGGGCCACCTTTGCCAGCCCCTGCTTGATGCACTGGATGTCCACGCCCATGGCGTCCACCGCCCCGGTCACGATAACCGCCTCGGTGGAGGAAAAGTTTCCGGCGTGGGGAATGCCGTGCCGGGACATCATCTCGGATCCGGAACAGCACATCCCCACAAGGTTGATGCCTGCAGCCCCGGCTTTTTTGGCGGCCTCGACCAGGGTGGGCGCGTTCACGGATTCCAGCATGGACTCGAACAGGTTGGGTTCATGTCCGTGAATAATGATGTTGACCTCATTCTCCTTGAGCACCCCCATGTTGACCTCGGCCAGGATCGGCGATGGGGTGCCGTAGAGAATATCCGAGATCTCTGTGGAGACCATGGATCCGCCCCATCCGTCCGAAAGCGCCGTTCGGCTGGACTGCTTGGTGATGTTTTCATAATGCTGGTCCACCCCGATATGGGTTCGGTGCATCAGTTCCATGATTTCCCGCATGGCCCCGCGGGGGACGATGCCCAGCCTGCGCCAGGTTTCAAGGGTTTTTTCGGGGACCCGCTGGGCAAAGGGGATTTCCCCTTCAACCTGGGTGTAGGTGCGCTCAAGCGCCTTGTAGAGGTCTTTGGCGATTTCCGCGACGGACCTGTCCTGGACCGCGATGCCGATGGATTCGGCCACATTCCTTAGCTTGAACGGATCCTTGATCGTGTAATCCGGAATTTTTCCGTTTACCACCTCCCTAAATAGGTCCAGCATGGCCATGCCGTGGTCGGTATGCGCGGCGGCGCCGGCGGCGACCATGCGGGCAAAGTTTCTGGCCTGGATGGTATCGATGGTGGCCCCGCACACCCCCACCTTGCCGTAGGGGTCTTTCGCGTTCAATCGGCACGGCCCCATGCCGCAGTGCTTGCAGCAGGCCGATTCCGCCCCGATGGGGCAGGGTTTCATCGCGGCCGCCCGATCGAAGGCGATTTCCACGCCGTCTCGACGCGCCTTTTCAAGCATCCGCGCCGTGGCCTCACAGGCCGTGGCGTCCTTTAGGGAAAGAAGCTTGCTCTCCGGCTTTACCGTTGTCTTGGATTTTTCTTTTTCCATATGGCCTCCTTATGATTGTGGCTTGTGATTTAGGTTGTTGTTTGGTAACCTTTAAACAACGATAGCTTCAAGATATATGCCAGCGGCCAATCACCGCGCTGTGGATTCTGTTTTCTTTTTTTGATTTTTGAAAACCCCCTGTATTTTTTGCTTTATTTAATATGTCGCGGCGGGACGCGGAATCCATTGTTTAAAAACCGGAATTCGATTTACGCCACTCTAAGGAGCATTGTGTATCAATTTTCTTGAGACACAAATGTATCTCAACACATAAAAGCCGCTTCTTGGGCACGGCCGGGCGGTGCGTTTTCCGGCCAAACAGAGGACGATGCGGTAAAGATCAGGCTGGCACGATCCGTGCAGTCTACCTAACCATGATATACCCATGACACCCTATAACCCTTTGGTACGGGAGGTGCGCCATGATGCAACTCAATGAGCTCAAGCAAAACACTGATCTGATTTCCGCCGTAGATTGGGACATGACCCCGGAGGAGGCGGTGAGGCTGTATCTTGAATGGGGAAACAACTGGGCCGGCGGCAACTACGTGATTCGATCCAAAAACGATGTCTCCCATTATTTTGTGGTGTATGCCTGGGAGGACCCTCCGGTGATTTATCTGATTAGAAGGAACTCCGAAGAGGCAAAGGAGATCGCCATGCTTCATATGCCGGATGTGATCAAGAAGCGTTTTTTGGCTTCCATAGGGGGCCAAAAGGGGGTTTATGCAGTGGACGGTGAGGTCAGGGACTGGTTGAAGTCCCAGCTCAATTCTGAATAACCGCTACTCGGTTTTCACGCTTTAAACAGGCATGAAAGGAGAATGATGCAATGTCGGAAAAACGTTACACGATCAAGACAAGCTGTCCCCAGTGCGGATGCAGCGCGGTATCCCATCTGAGCCGCGAAGAGATGATGGAAAAATTCGGGCATGTTCCCAACGTTGAACTGGAGTGCAGCGAATGCATGGCCAAATTTTCAACCCCCATGAAAACCGCCTGCCCGGAATGGGACACGGAGTGCCGGTTGAATTCCAAATAGCGTCGGCACTCCCTATGAACAGGCTGGAAATTTTTACGACACACAAAACAAGGAGGGAGCATGGACTTTAAACAGACGGTTTATGGCCGGCGGGCGGTCAATTTTTTTGATCCCGAAAGAGAGGTCCCGGAGGTGCTGCTTCAAGAGATGGTTGAAACAGCGGCACGCGCCCCATCCGGGTTTAATCTGCAGCCATGGCAGATTATGGTTTTACGGGATCATGAGGAAAAAATGCGCCTTCAGAAACAGGCATGGAATCAGCCCAAAATCAGCGAGGCCCCGGTTACCCTGATTGTCCTTGCGGACACCGAGGGCTGGATGCCCGGAAAGCCGTTTGTGGAAAAAAATTTTTCCGAGCTGAAAAAAAGCAAAGACATGACGGATGAACGGCGGGAGTGGTTTGACAAGGCCTGCCGGTCGTTGTATGGTACATCTGAAACCCGGCGGGTCGCCTTTGCATGCAAGAACGCGGGCTTTTTTGCCATGCTGTTGATGCTGGCGGCAAAAAGCCTCGGCCTGGACACCCATCCCATGGACGGGTTTGATATCGACGGGGTTCGAGAGGCGTTTCATATTCCGGACCATTACTGGATTCCTCTTTTATTGGCCGTGGGGTATTTTCGTTCCGACAAGACCCTCACCCCGCCCAAATGGCGCAAAACTTATGACGAGCTTGTTGTTCGGTTCCCATAGATCGGGGGCGTCAGGGGGCTTTAAAAAACTTGCATGCACCCTTCAGGGTACGGTTGACTTTTCATGAGATCATCCCTAATGATAAAAAAGGAAATCAGAATATGGCTTTTCCGGAGATAAAAATTTATACCATCAGTACCTGCAGCCACTGCAAGGCGACCAAAAGGTTGTTGGGGGATTGCCATGTGGCCTATGATTTTGTGGACGTGGATCTGCTGGAAGGGGATGCGCGCATGGCCATATTGGAGGATGTTAAAAAGCTTAATCCGCAATGTTCCTTTCCCACGATAAAGATCGGGGACAGGGTGATCGTGGGCTATAAGGAGCAGGAAATCAGGGAGGCGCTGGGACTTCGATGAACGCGCAACAGCTTTACGATCGATTAAAAAAAACGCAGGAGCCCAAGGGTTTTTTTTTCAACAAGGATAAAAACCTGGTTTTAGAGCTTCTGGAAGCCCTGCTGGTCAACCGGGAGCGTTACGGCTACATGTCCTGTCCCTGCCGGCTGGGATCAGGGAATCGTAAGCATGACGCGGACATTTTCTGCCCCTGCGTTTATCGGGAAACGGATGTGGCCGATTACGGCAGCTGCTACTGCGGGCTCTACGTTTCAAAAAAATTCAATGAAGGCCAAATTCCGATCCGGTTGGTGCCGGAGCGGCGGCCGGCTGAAAAGACGGTGTTTTAAAGGAACCTGATGTGAAGATGGAGGCGTACCAACCGGTTTTGCGTTCCGTCGATATCGGCGATGCCCAGATTCAGTACCTTCTCTACGACGGGCCTGGGCAGACGCTTATTTTTCTGCATGCCACCGGGTTTTTGCCCTGGCT
>CAZFWD010000002.1:0-5487 GCA_964522535.1 uncultured Desulfonema sp. | reverse complement strand
GTCGGTGGTCTGCTTCACGGGGTCTGTTCGAATCGCGGCCTCTTCTTTGGCAAGGTAATAAAATATTCCATCCATGCCTTTTTGAACCACATGGTCTGTTAGATCCGCTTTTACATCCGGCACAAGCGGCAGGGCCTTGTACCTTCCCATAACCCTGTCGAAAGCCTGAACCGCTCCCACCTTGGACAGGCTTTCCTCAACGATGGGACGCATTTTTTCGCCCAGCTCCGGCGACATTTTTTCCTGAAAGTATCGGGTGGCTGAATCTTCAGGACCTTCATAAATTCCCTTGATGTCCTCAAAGGTCATTTCTTGAATGGACTCTATGAAAAGCGCTTCAGCCTCCGGGGTTGCTGCTTCGGCCGCGCGGTTGAGTTTGAGTTCAAGGTCGTCGACCATTTGAGACATCCCGACCTTGGACAGCATGGTTTTTACCGTATCCAGTTGCTTGGGCAAGGGGATGTGAACCTCAGGATCCCCATTGAACCCGTCCGCCCCGCCTAACCGGTCAACCACATTTTCGGCGCCGATGCGAAGCGCCTCCTTAAACGCCTGGCCGATTTCGTTGATATTCGGCGCTTGGGGTTGCCCGTCTTCACCCGTTGTTTTAAATAGATTAAGCCCGGTCTCCCACCAGCCGGCTTGAGCCGTGGAGTGGCCGAATGAAATTAAAAAAACCAATAAAATCAAAGAAATAAGTTTTTCACGGGTTTTCATGTGAACCTCACTTTCTTTTAAAATTTGATCAGTTTTTTTTCCGCTTTTGGGTATATTTCGTCTATCTGTTTTTGTATTTGGATGGTTTTACCTAACGCGGTTGCAATCCGGCAATACCGCGGCGCATCGTCCATGTTTCTGCCCTTGCGGTCTTTGAGATATTTCTGCAAAACCTGGTAGCCGCCGATATGATAGTCCCAGACCTGCAGCGCAATGCCTTCAAAATATTTATCGGCGTTGATGTAAATCCGCTTCTCACTTTTTTTGTAGGTGATTTTTTCGATCCGGTCATTATCGCCGCTGCCCTGATACCTGGCGATGGGTGGATCAAGGGCCGGGCTCTTGAGCAGGTGAAGGTCGGCCAGTTGTTTGCCAAGCTCGCTTATTTTTTCAAACAGTTTGTAATCAGCGGTAAACGGCACCCGGGGAAAATCGATCTTTAAAAACTCGGCATAGGTTTCGCGGTAGGGGTTACTGTAAAACACCCCGTAAATGTAATAGAGAATCTCTTCCGGCGCGGGCTCCCGGCCGTAAGCAGTGGATAACTTCTGAAGAATGGCTTTCGGGATATTCGGTTCTCTTTGGGTTTGCCGGAACTGGGGGAGAAGGCCTTTTTCGTTTGTATCGGGGTATAAATATAATGGGGCTTGTTGAATAATGCCTTTGCTAAAAAAAAAGGTACGATTATCAACCATAAATTCTGTTATTAAAAATTGAGAATAGGGGATGTTTCCCGAAAACTGTCGCATGAAGCAGAGTGAAATATTTTCTTCCAGCATGTGGCGCATGACTTCAGGGCGCATTCTCTCAATCAACGCCTGGTGATAAAAAATATAGCGACTATCAAAAGGCCGATATAATATTTTTTTGATATAACCCTCTAAATCATCAATTTCCGCCACATTCTGCCGCACGTCTTTAATTTTCCAGTTTGATTTATCTTTCAAATTAAAAGCTTCTGAAATAATTTCATTTTGTTGTGAAAGATTCTGGAATTGAAGCATTCTGTTTTTTAATTCTTTCTTGTTAAAGCTGATTACAAATTGATCTCTTGAAGTCACAATCCCCACACTGTTTACGGGAAAAATATCATTAATTTTTCGCCAGTCGAGGTATTGCTGAATCTTTTCCGTGTCTTTTTTAACCAAAAAATAATAAGGGGTTTGGGGGGTTATTTTTTCGTAGTTTTCTTTTTTAAAATCATTTCTTTCCAGCCAGTCGTATTTTTCCTCCCGCAGGCCGTATAAATCGGCATGGTAAATTTCAGGGGTGCTTTGCGTTTTATTTCTTATAAACAACGCGATCGCCACGCCCTGCCGGATATCAAACACGTTTTCGTCTTTGCCGCCTTCGGGCGGGGTTTCTTTTTTCAGGCTGTTTCCGTGCAGATCGAGAATATAGATTTCGTCAAAGGTCTTCATCAAACTCTGGCGCATGCCGCGAAACGTGGGATTGTCCAGATAACTGTGGTTGGTGATCATGCCCACCATACCGTAACCGGAGGTCTGGATTTTCCACTGGGCGAAACGCAGAAACTTGACATAATCATCTTGGAGCCACTTGGGGTTTTTTTCGCCTAGGGGCCGGCCGTCCACGGTGTAATAGCTCTGCGCACCGTCGATATCTTTTTTCAGTAATTGCTCGGTCCATTTGTTGATATTGGCGGAGATGCCGCTGTAGGGCGGGTTTCCGAGAATCACCAGCACCGGCTGGTCTTTTTTTACCTCGCCCGCCAGATGGCTTTCCTCGCTTAATGATGAGAGTCCCGGAATAGCGACTTCTTTAACCTCTTCCATATCCAGGGTGTTGGTCAGATACAGTTTGAAACGTTCGTCATCGGACATTTTGTAACCGAGTTCGTCGAAAATAAATCCGATCTTCAAATGCCCGATGGCATAGGGCGCCATCATCAGTTCAAAGGCGTGAAAATCCGCAAGGATGTGCTGTCCGATCCAGGCGTGCAGGCCGCCTTCGCCGTATTTGGACTTGAATTCATCGGCCGCCAGACGAATGGCCTCAGAAGGAAAGGTCAGGGTGCCGCCCGCCGGATCAAGCAGTTTGACCTCTTGGCTGGCCAGCCCGTCCGGCAGGTCAAAATGGGTTTTTAAAAGGCAATGAACCGCCCGGACGATATAGCCGACCACCGCCTCGGGCGTGTAATAGACGCCCCGCCGTTCGCGGATTTCGGGATCATAGGTCGCCAGAAAGGTTTCGTAAAAATGAATGATCGGGTCTTTGCCTTTTCCGGTGCGGTGATATTCATGCAGGATTTTATTGGCGTCGGCGACATGAAGAATCTCGGCGATATCATCGACAATCATTTGCAGGGATTTGGGCGGGTCTTCCAGGGAGATGAAGCGAAAGACGTCACGCAGAATGCCGATGGTATGGGGAATATAATCAAACGCCAGCCTGCGGTTAAACGCGCCGTCGGCTCGGGTGCGCGCGGCAAAAAGACCGTAGGTAATGGTTTGCGCGTAAATATCGGCGAATTGCTTCGGGGTTAAGGTCCCAATCAGATATTTTTTAAAGGCTTCAAAAAAACCGATGATCTGTTTATGGCCCCTACTGTCGTTTTCTTCCATTTCCACCGCAATAACCTCATCGCGCAGGAAACGGGTGCGTTTTGCCAGTTCAATCGCCAGTGACCGGGCTGTTTGAACCTTCGGCAGGGAGAAAGAGAAAAACAGATCAAAAAGCGCTTTGAATTTATCGATGTTTTCCAACGGCGGGGCTATTTGTAATTTGTTGGCGATCATGGGGCGGCCGATCATTGCCTGGGCCACGGGCCGGCCGTCGCGGTAAAGCCGGAATTCATAGAAATTGGTCAGAATGACATTCGGGAAGGTTGTGCAGTAGCGTTTTAATTGTTCCGTATTTTCGATGTAATCGAGATTGCAAACGGAGGGATCTTTAGCCTCAATGTAACCGGTAATGTGGTTCTTGCCGTCCCAGACACGGAAGTCGGGGTTCCCCGCCTCGGTTTTTTTCGGAAGAATCGTTACATCGATATCCTTGATTTGTTGAATGTCCGCGTACTCCCTGATCAACTCATCAAGATGCTTGTAATAACTTTCCTCCCGTGCGTCCCCGCGCATAGAGGTGTCCGTGAGGTTTTTAACATACTGCTTTAATAATTTTTTCAAGATCAAGGTTCCTTTGTGACAGCATTTGTGGCGTATGATTATATCACATCACCATCAGACGCACCGGCCGAAAATGGTACGCGCCGGTTTGCATGCAAAACGTAAAGGCAGCGGGGTTGCCGCCTACGCCGCGCTTTACCCGGCATTATCCTCTTTTGTTTCGGATTCGGTGGCTGCCTGCGCTATTTCCTTAAGACGCTCCCGGCAGGCGGTTATTTTGAGTTTGATCTGCTCCTTGTCTTGGGCGGCCGCCTCTTTCAATAGGTGACGGCATAATTGCCGATTTCAAGGATATGAACAAACGGCTCCTCCAGCCCGCTTTTTGCGGCGGCTTCGATAAGCAGGGGTTCCACCGTTAAATGATGAGCATCAAAGCCCAAAGACAGCGTGGTGGAAGTGAAAAAATCCAGCAGGTTTTTCCAGCTTTGCATCGGTTATCTCCGCTGTCAGGCACGGGTTAAGGTTTATTCTCCTCGAACATCATATGTTCCCGGCCCGGGGGATCGCGCCTGGTCCAGGTCTGCCGGTACATAGCGTGCAGCACCCGGTTGAACATGAAGACCATCAGATCATAGCCGCTCAAGGGCTGATCCAGCATTCGGCTTAACCGTTCATGGATGTTCATCCGGCGCTTGTGGTTTTCCAGGGCCTTTAAAAACCGGATCACCTGTTTTTGGGTGTTTGGGGAAAGGTGCGATCCGTGCGATCCTTTTTCCCAGCCGATCCGGTAGTGAACCAGGGCGTCATGGGGCATGTGAATGATTTTATCGCGGCTTTCCGGCGACAGCCCTCTAAACCCGTCATACCCTTTTATCGTTTCTTCAAAAACAGCCCATTCCTGTTTGAGCTCGGCTTTCATTTCCTGAATCATCGGCCCGGACAGTCGGATGCGAAGGGCTGAAAATTTATCCTTATGAAGGCTGAGGCTCTCATAGAACTCATCCTCGGCCCGGGTCCAGAAGCCCCAGCTGACCCCCTTCAGCACATTCGCCGGGGACCTGTCCTGTTTGACGGCCTGCTTCATCAGCGCGATGATCTGGGGGTTCAGTTTTGCCGTTTTTTTAAACAGGGTCTTTCCCGTGGTCACGTTATAGATCATGCCGACGGCCGCGAACCAGTCCTGTAAATACAGGACGCGAAGGATTTCATCCTCAAATACCTCGTGCAGAACATTGTTTCTGAAAATATGAGAAGGGGTCATGTAGGAGGGGGTGCCGGCCAGCAGGGGCTGTCTGAGCCGTTTGGTATGATGTTCATAAAAAATGACCGCTGTTTCAAGATCGATCAGCCCCAAAGAATATGCCTGGGGGGTTGACAGCAGGCGGTAGGCACCCTCCAGGTTGCCGGATACAAAGATGTTGTCCGGTTTCAGATCCCTCACCGCCACACAGCGTTTTTTCAAATAATATAAAAGCTTGAAAATGTTTACGATCAGCCCTTCGATTTTTGTTTTGTTGGCGTCGAATATCTTTTTTTGAATGGTGTCCCGAACCGTTCTTCGGTAAAGCCGGATGATCTTTCTGCCTTCTTCCTGAAGCGCTTTAAAAATTCGGTTCGCCGCCTCAGGGAAACCGCCCGGAAAATTTGCGGGGTTGATTTCAGGCTCCGTCTTTGCCAAAATCGC
>CAZFWD010000001.1:0-4877 GCA_964522535.1 uncultured Desulfonema sp. | reverse complement strand
GTTAAAACCTTGATTTGGAAAAATCAGGTATCCTTTGTTATTGACCCGCAAACCTGATCAGAATGACCCCAGCCGTGTTTTCGATTAATATATATTTTGTATATATAGAAAGTATATAAAGACTGTCAAGACAATTTTTCTGCAATTTTTCTGCAGAGCCTTTATTCAACAATAACATTTTAATATAATTGGGTATATTTAATAAGACGGAAGGGAATAGACCCACAGGCCGGGTCCGGTTTTGTGGGTTACAACAGATAATCCGCGATATTGATATGCCACTGGTGTGCATCCAGGGTCCGGGCAATCGCTTTTTGGTATTTTCCATCAGCATCTTTTTCGGCCAGATCGAACAAAAAGGATTCCACCTGATTGCCCTTGCTGTCCGAAATGATCAGGACGCGCGGCCGGTCGACGAATCCCGGGTTGCTTTCATAGACCAGCCCCAGCTCCCCGGAGTCCAGGACAGCAAGGGTGCCGGCAGGGTAAACACCGATTATATTGACAAAAACCTGAAGCAAGAACAGGTCCAGCCGATCCTCGGTCTGCTTGATCATCAGGTTCAGCACCCTGTCCGGTGGTCTTGGGGTCCTTGAATAAACCCGGGCGGAGGTCATGGCGTCATACTTATCGGCAATGCTGACGATCCGGCTGAATAAATCCAGGGTAAAGGCCTGCGCCACTTTCGGATACCCCCCCCTGGGATCGGACATGTGGTGTTCAAACGCGACGATGATCGCACGGATGAAAATAAGGTCCAGGTGCCTCATTCTCATCAGAATGCGAACCCCATCCGCCGAATGTTTTTGCATCAACGCCCATTCCTGCTTCGTCAAAGGGGTTGTTTTATTCAGGATATCCTTTGGAATCCTTGTTTTTCCGATATCGTGAAACAGCGACGCCATGCCCAGTTCGGTGAGCCGGCGTTTGCTCAACCCCAGCCGCTGGCCCAGGGCCACAGAAAGAATGCTGACGTTCACACAATGATGGTAGGTGTATTCATCATAGTTTTTAATGGAGGTCATGCTCAGCAGAAGCTGCTCCTGGCCGAGGATCTGGTCCACAAGGGATACGATCATGCGCTTGGTTTTTTTTAGTGAAATCTTTTCTCCCCTCTGAACCCTGTGCATGAGCCCCTGGGTAAAGGAAACCGCCCTGAAATAGGTTCTTTTCACCATTTGGCGGGCATCGAGGATGTCTTTTTCAAATATCTTCTTCAGCCGATGAACCTGAATATTGCTGATACCCGACATCCGCTGCTGAATCGCTTCAAAAGGCGCAACGGCCGGTGCATGAACAATCGCCTTGATCAGCGCCACCATATCCTCCGCTCCTACCCCGGGTTTGATGACCATACTGCCGATCTCCAGGTTCCTGAAAGACCGGACAAGGTAGTCAAAATTAATCATCACCTCGGAGGCGTAACGAATTCGAAGGGCGTTTAAAAAAAAGAAATCCCCCCTGAGCTCGAGGGTGAACTCCCCCTCATCACGGACCACTTCATTGACTTGGGACAAAAAACCGGAGATGGCCCTGCCCACGGCGATATTTTCGACTTCATGAACCTCGGTGGATCTTAAAACCAGGGCCAGTTGATTGATGAGATGGACCCACCGCTTCGAGGAATCAAGGCTGTTCCTGGGCCTCATGTTCTATCCTTTTGATCGCCGTGGTTGAAAATTCCCGCAATAACCTGCTTCGCGCATTCCGGCATTTATACAAATACGGCAGCGCTTCCACGGAACCGATGCATCCGAGGCCGTAAGCCGCGCAGGCCCTTTTTTCATCTGTCCTTGGATCGGGGAAAATGCCTTTTTTCATTAGAATGCCGATCAGGTCATTGACCGTCGCGCTGTCCTTCCATTGAGAAAGAACCTGAAAATATTGTTTTTTTTCGTTTAATGCTCTGCCGGCGAAGGATTTTTCGGAAATTCTGCTTAAAAGCAGAGCCCGCGCCCCATCGGAGCCCAGGCTGCCCAAGGCCCTGATGGCGGTAACCCGCAACTGAATTTCAACATCGTCACCCAGGCAGTCCGCCAGAACCGGCAGGGCGCGGGAATCCCCCATCTCTCCGAGCGCCCGAATGATTTCCAGCCTGACCCTGGCATCCGGATGATCGACTTTTTTCAACAAATAATCAACGGCCCGCGGGTCCCCTATGGCGCGAAGCACATAAGTGATATTCCGGACCACATACCATTCCGGGCTGTCCAGCCCCCGGATCACCGTCTGAAAATCCAAAGGACACAGCCGCACAAGGATATCGAGCACCACCCTTCGGGCATGGATGGTGTTCAACATCGACAGCAGAGTGATAAGCGGCGGAACGGCATTTTTGTCAAAATAAGCGCTCAGTCTCCTGGCCGGAGCGGGATCGGTTTTATTCCCGGTATCCAGGTAATCGCCCAAAAGATAAACAACCGACTCGCTGCCGACAAACGCAAACACCTTCTCGACGTTTTCCTCGACCACGCCGGATGCCGTATCATGGGAGGCGATCCGCTTAAGCCTATCCAGAACCCGGACCACCGAATCGATATTTTTTTTCCGAACGGCATATTCGATGGCATGATTTAAAAAATCAGCGGCTTCTGAAAACTCCGCGCCGGTTTCCGCCCATCCATAGACCTCAAAAAGAATGTCCATGAGCTTGTCGATTTTATCATCGGCATCCACTTCAAGCGCATGGGCCAAAATTTTCCGGTCATCCTCCTGGATCGCCACAATATCGGGCTTTTCGACGCTTTCTTGAATTTCCAGGGTATGATTCAGGGCATGATCACAAACGGCCTTAACCCCTGCCGGCGTGTTGTGGACCTGCTTTGCCTGGGAAACGGCCTGGATTTCATAATCCTCATCGACAAGAAAAGCATCCTCCACGACATACTGAATATAACGAAAATCGCTTTCCCAAAACAGGGTCACCGTGTCATCATCCAAAACCTCGTTTTCAAAATCCCGGGAGATGATGTTTAAAAACAGCGCCATTTCCTCGTAAGGCATTCGCTTCTGAAAGGTCAGTTCCCGAAGCCCGTCTTTAAAGAGAAAAAACGCCAGATTCTCCTCCTTCTGAAGCGCATTGTGATAAATCAGAATATCTTCATAATAAATATCGTAAAGCCGAATGCCGAAGACCAGGCTGTCCTTAAAATCAAAAAAATGCCTAAACTTCTCAAATGCGTCCTCAAGGGTATTGGTGTAAATCGGGTTGTTGGAAGGATACATCCGCAGATTTTTTCGCGCCTTCAAAATCGTCTGAAGGACCGCTTTTGCCGCTCTGCGCGCTTCACTGTTTTCCATGAATTCCGCCCGTATCCGATTTTTTGCCCGATCGGCGATAAATCAATTTACAGGGGCAGGGATAGTAAAATATCATGCGATGGTTTCAAATTTTGGTATTTATATTAGCACACTTTCCTGGTGTATGTAAAAAAAAATACATCATTTGAAACCTTAAAGACGCCCCGACAAACTAAGGTTAAGGTAAAGGATAAGTCTTGCGCCGGGCCGCCTTTTTGTAGTTTAAAGGGGTTTGAACCGTCATCAGATCAAATTAAATAAGGATAAAACATGGAACTGATCAGCTTCGAAAGCCTTATCGCTCTGCTGACCCTGACCGGCCTTGAACTGGTCCTCGGCATCGATAATATCGTTTTTATCATCGTGGTTACCGACAGGCTGCCGGATAAAACTCAGAAGAAGGCCAGGAATATCGGAATTTCAACGGCCATGATCAGCCGCATCGCGCTTCTGATCGCCATCAGCTTGATTATGCGGCTTTCCGAGCCTTTTATGTCTTTGGGCGGGCACCCGGTTTCCGGAAGGGACCTGATCCTTTTTTTAGGCGGCCTGTTTCTGCTGTGGAAAGCAACATTCGAAATCCATGAACGGATCGAAGGACACGGCACGCGATCAAAGCCCGAGTTCAAGACCTCCTCCCTGGTGAACGCCGTGGGACAGATCCTGCTGCTGGATCTGGTATTTTCCTTAGACAGCGTCATCACGGCCGTGGGCATGGCCCGACACATCGAAATCATGATCGCCGCCATTGTCATCGCCGTGATCCTCATGCTGGTATTCTTAGGCCCCCTCAGCCGTTTTGTCATGGCCCATCCCACGATTCAGATGCTGGCGTTTTCATTTTTGCTGCTGGTGGGGGTCTTCCTGGTGGCCGAGGGTCTGGGAAAACATATCGACAGGGGGTATATCTATTTTGCCATGGCGTTTTCCCTGGGGGTGGAAATGCTGAACATGAGGGTCCGCAAACTGGCCGGGCCTTAAAGCCGCAGGGCGCGACCCAAAATCCCTGATGCCGGATTCGCGCCTAATTTGTAAAATTGATCTACCATTTCAACAAAAACCATGCAAAAATAAATGCCGGACGGTGAAAAACTACCGCGTCCGAAGCGCCGCCGGAATGCCGGCGGGACGATTTGCAAAGGAAGGAACGAAAACCATGCGACCCATCAAAACCAGCACACAGGTCTGCGCGATCATCGGCAATCCGATCTCGCACAGCCTTTCCCCGGCGATTCATAACGCCGCCTTCGCCGCCCTGGATCTGGATTTTGTGTATGTGGCGTTCCGGGTGGAGGATGTCGCGCATGCCCTGGCCGGCATGCGGGCGCTGGAAAACTTTCGCGGCATGAGCGTCACGATCCCCCACAAAATGGAGGCCCTCAGGCATGTGGATGCAGTCGAAACCGTGGACCGGCATATCGGCGCCATCAACACCGTGATCCACGACAAGGGAAGGCTCTTGGGGCTGGGCACGGACGGCCCGGGCGCATTAAAGGCCCTGTCCGAGGCCGGGGTGGCGATCTCCGGTAAAAACGTCCTAATGCTGGGCGCCGGAGGCGCGGCCCGGGCCATCTCCT